>JAITFE010000022.1 GCA_031281585.1 Bifidobacteriaceae bacterium
GTGTTCCCCGCCGCCCGGCTGCCCCCCGCCGCCGGGGTGTTCGCCGCCGGGTGGGTCTACGCCGCCGGGTTGGTCGCCGCCGCCGGGTTGGTCGCCGCCGCCGGGTTGGTCGCCGCCGCCGGGCTGGTCCCCGCCACCAGGCTCATCGCCGCCGCCGGGTTGGTCGCCGCCGCCGGGTTGGTCGCCGCCGCCGGGTTGGTCCCCGCCGCCGGGTTGGTCCCCGCCGCCGGGTTGGTCGCCGCCGCCGGGCTGGTCTCCGCCGCCTGGTTGATCCCCGCCGCCGGGTTGGTCGCCGCCGCCGGGCTGGTCCCCGCCGCCGGGTTGGTCGCCGCCGCCGGATTTGGCCCTGACTTCGAAGACGCCCGTGGCGGCCACTTCGCCGTCCACCATGGCCTGGACCGTGTGCGGGCCCGTGGCCAGGTCGTCCGGGATGGTGCCCGTGACCGTGCCGGTGCCGTCAGCCGCGATCGCCGTGGAGCCCAACACCACCGTGTCGGAGTGGATCACCACTGTGACCTGGTCGCCGGCGGTGAAACCGGTCAGGTCCACCGTCAACTGGGCACCCTGTTCAACCGAACTGGCATGGGACATCGCGGGCACGGCCGGCGGCTGGCAGGAAGACGGGTCGTCCTCGGCCCGCTCGGCGGGCGGGAAGCCCGCCTCGTCCAGGGTGGTCGAACCGTACAAGCGGACCTCGGCCGCCGAGCCGTAACCGCCGCCCGACTTCTCGGTCAACTCGACCAGGCGCACATATTGGGCCTGGACGGCGGTGAACATGACCACCTGCATGGCCCGGCTGTCACCCGTGTCGAAGGCGCCCGCTTTGGCTTCAGTCCAGTTTGAGCCGTCCAGCGACACTTGGATCTTGTAATTCTTGATCCAGCCGTTGTTGCCGGACTGCCGAGGTTGGTAGCCCAGCCCCTTGACCGTTCCGACCACGCCAAGATCGAGTTGCAGCCAGTGGTTGTCCTTGGCGCCGCCGGACCACTTGGTGTGCCAGATGGTGGACGGGTCGCCGTCAACGGCGTTGGACGCCGGCCCTTCAGCACCGGAAGTCGACTGCTGCTCGTCCGCGGTCGCCTTCAAGGTCGCGGACGGGATCACCCCGTCCAACCCGACCGCGGCGTCAACGCCAGACCGCGCGACCTTGACCGCGCAGCCGTTGAAATAGGTCGCGTCGAATTCGAACGGCACACTGGTCCCGGCCGCTTCGACCGGCACTTTCACCAGCCACGAAGTCTTGGCCGTGGCGCCGGGGGCGACCGAATCGAAGTGGTTGCCGTTCTCCTGGGCCACCTCGACCGTCCACTCTTCCGGCAGGCCGATCAAGCGCATGACCAGGTTCTGGGCCGCAGTCGCCTCGACGTTCGTGAACGAGGTGGTGATCCGGTTCGAGCCGGGGCTCAAGAAAGCGCCGTCCGGGGATTGCAGAACCGCGCACACCGCAGGCTGATCGGATTCTCCCAGGTCAACAATCTTGAAGTTGTCCAGCATGAAGTCGGCTTTGTCGTTCTCGGCGGTGAGCTTGCGCAGCCCAACCCACGGGTCGCCGCAACCGGCCACGTATTCCTCCACGTGGTCTGCGGTCTGAACCGGATTGACGGTCGCGGCCAACGGCGTCACCAAGAGCTCCGTGGAACTGAGGAACCCGCCGCCAACCTTGTCCACGCCACGCACCCAGGCGTACGTGTTCGGGAAGGACGTCTGGTAGTCGAACTCGACCCGGACCTTGTGCCCCGCCGGAATGGTCACCGTGGACGGCACGGTCCGGTAGACCAGGCCGGCCCGCTCCTCATGAGACTTGAGCGAGTAAAGACCGTCGATGACGTCGTCGACCGCCAGGCCCTTTTGCGGCCCGGTGGTGAACGGCTGGTTCTTGTTCTTCCACTCGTGCTGGGTGAACGGCTCGTTCAGTTTCGAGATGACGGTGCGCGGGTCGGTTTGGCCGCCGGCGTCGCCGTGGATGAACGGTCCCCAACCGGGCTGGTTGCCCTCGAAGTCGGCCCAAACCAACTCGGTGCCAACCGCCGTGGTCCCGGAGGCGACCCGCGTGGTGTCCGCGAAAACGCGGGCGTCGTCCAACAACACGCGCGCCGCGCCAGCCTTCGCGGAAACCTTCGCCGTCACCTCGCCGGAGTCGGGAGCGGTGAAGTGGACAACCGCGCGCTGCCCGTAGGTTTGGACGCGCGCGTCTGCGGCAATCAGGTTCTTCAGCGGCGAGATGTCGAAGGTCCGCTGGGTGCCGCCGGCCGCAATGGTGACTGCGCGGCGTTGGCCCTTTTCAATCTCGACGTCAATCCCGAACGTGTAGCGTCCGCCCGGCTGCAGGCCCTTGACGGTCTGAGAAATCGAAGAGTTCTCAGCGCCCAGCAGAACCACGTTGTCGCCTTTGTCGGTTCGGGACAAAGCGGCGCCGCCGGTCGGGTTCCATTTGGCCAGCGAACCGGAGTTGAAGCCCGGGTCCGCCACGCCGTGCTCGCCAACATAGGAGGCGGCGGGCAACGCCACCGCGCCGCCCACCGGCGCGAGCACGTAGGGGACGCCCGCTTCTGCGGCGACCGTGACACTGCCGCCCTGGGCGGTCACGGTTGAGACCTTGACCCGCCCCTGATCCGTCAACTTGAACAGCTCGAAAGCGGAACCACCGGCGAACGCGCTGGTCAACGGCCAGGTGGTGGTGCCGCCCGCGGGCACGTAGAGGTACATTTTGACCGGGTTGGACGGGCTGGTCACACCGGCCGGGGTCGAGGATTCGCCCCACGGCAGGAGATAAGAGTCGCCGCGGGCCACAACCGCGCCGTCCATTTTGACGACGCGCTGGCCGTCCTCTATAGCGGCGGTCACTTCGACCTGGCCGTCGCTCAGGGACGCCGTCTTGTCGACGTCCCATTCCATCAACTCGTAGTGCTGGAGGAACTTGGTCACAACGTTGTTCGCCCAGATGTTCTTGTAGAAGTCGTTCCAGGAGCTGTGCCCGGTCCAGCCTTCGAAGTCCACGATCGCGGTGCCGCCCAGCAGCGGGTCGGTGTTCCAGATGTCGCGGTCGGTGTTGGCTATGAACCGCAGCATGTCGGAGTTCAGGCCCTTGTTGGTCTTGCCGCCGTAGTTCTTGTCGGCCGACCAGTGCGACCAGGTGGAGGTGCCCTCAAAGGCGTAGGACCATTCGGACGCGACTTCGAACCCGATCCCTTGGGAGGGTGCCCACAGGTTCTTGACCAGCGCGTCTGAGACCCAGCCGGAGGAAAGGTAGCCGTCAATGTAGACGCCGTCCAGTTGGGGCGATTCGTCCCTGAGCTCCTTCAGACGGTCGAGGGCCTGGCCGGACGCCAGGTCGTAGGTCTGGTCGATCGACACTTCTGCGCCCAGCCAGTTCCACCCCAGGCCCTGGCCTTTGATCAGATCTTCGGCGAAGTGGTTCGCCTCCGGGTAGGCGCCGGACAGGTTGACGTGGACCGCGAAGTCGGCGTTGTACTTCTTGCCCTCCGCGATCAGGTGGTTGAACTCCTCCAGGCCGCCGGCGCGGACATTGAAGTTGCCGCCGTAATCCGGGTGGGCCGAGTCGTGGCCTTCGGCCTGGTAGCCCTTCTCCAGCACCCACTGGCCCAAGCCGTCCGTGGTCATGGCGATCCGCTGGATGTTGTCCAAAGTCTTGCGGAACGGGTTGGTCGCGGTGGCCCCGAAGTTGAACGGGATGCGCTGAACCACGCGGTCCGCCACCCGTTCGTGCCCCAGCGGGCGCTCCATCAGCGAGCGGTAGACAATGGCGCCGTCCTGCCAGTCGGTAACGCCGTTCTTGTTCCCCGCCTCGTCCGTGGCCAGCAGAATTGTGGCGCGCGGCAGTTCGTAGGGGATCACACGGGGGTCGGGGTTGGCCGGCGGGTCCGCCGTGCTCGCGGCCTTTGCCCAGACCGTCCACGGCCCAACCCACAGCCCGGCTTGCACCACGCCGGCGCCGGCCGCGCTGATCCGCGTCTCCAGGCGATGGTCCCAGCCGCCGCCGTTCTCCTCGCGCATGTCGCCGGTCGCGTTCGTGATGATTGAGCCGGTCAGCCCGCCGCCCGTGATGAACCCGTAAGGCGTCCCCACAACGGCGCCGTCCGGTTTGGCGGACCCGGTGATCTTGATGTAGGCGTCGGATTTGACGGTCGAGTCGGCCGAGATGACCGTCCGGTCAAGCTCCGCGTCGCCTTGGTCGGAGGTCACCGTCAGCAGGCGATGGTCCGGGATCGCGATTTGGTCCACAAGGTTGGCCTTCGCGCCCTCGATCTTGTCGATGGTGAACTCGACCGTGTTGTCGTCTTTCACCGCGATCGTCGAGGTGATCGCCAGGTTGTCCAGTTCCGCCAGTGTGGACTTCCAAGTCGCCGATGCCGTCGTCGAGCTTTCCAGCACCGTGGTGGCCGTGTAGTCCTTCATTGAGCCGCGCGGGCCGATCGAGAAGGTGTCCAGGACGGCGTCTTGCCCCGCCATGGTCTTGGCACCCAGTTCGTATTCGACCACCTGCGGGAACTCCTCGGCGACCGTCACCTTCAGGCCCTTGCCGTTGGTCAGCTCTTTGGGCGTGGCCGTTGTCACCGGCGGGCCGGGCGGCTGGGTTGGCGTAGTGTCGCCTATGGCCATGGCCCTAAGTTCGCCGATCGCTGCCACCCAGCTGGTGTTGTAGGTGCTGGCCGCCTCGAACTTGACGTAGCGGCCTTTGACGGGCGCGGCGAAGTCCACCGGGTAAACCACAGAGTGCGCGCTGGGGCGGTTGGTTGAGCCGTAGTCCATGGTGCCCTCGGCCACCGGGGCGTCCCAGCCGTCGTTCGTCTCGGCCACCGTCTTGTCGTCGGTCACGTAGACCGCGTAGTCCTTGATCGGGCCGTTGTTTTGGGCTTTGACCGAGTAGAGCACGCCGGTCAGGTCGAAGCTGCCGCCCACGTCAATGGTGACCCAGGCCGGCAGCGTGCACTGCCCGCCGGTGGGGCAGAGGCAGCTCCACTGCGAGGTGTAGTCGCCGTCGATGGCGCCCAACGCCGTGCCGTCTTTGTAGCCGGGTCCCGGCCAGGGGGCGGATTCGCTGGAAAACGCCACCACGGCGTACTGCTTGTAGTCAATCTCGTGAGGTATGGGGTCAGCCAGTGCGGGCATGGCGCCGGCCAAAATGACCGTCAGTGTTGTGGCGCCGGCCGCCAGGCTGCGGCGGAGCCGCCGTCCCGTGGTCCCTGTCATGTAATCCACTCCGTCGTAGGTAGATCGCGCCTGGGGCCACGCTGCGAACTGAACAGGCTCGAAACTACAGCCCTTGATCGTTTTCGTCAAATCTGCTCGCGTACGCGCACACTTGCTCGCGGCGATTCGTCGGTGAATCTGCGTGGCGGTGAGTGATTTTGTGGTTTGGATCACATTTTGGCCGGCTCGAACACGCCCGCGAGCCCTTGTCGGGCACCGTCTGGCCGCCGAACTGGCCGCTGCGACTAGGTTAAACGGACCTGTGACCAACATCACAGGCGAAAACCGCTCAATCCGCTTGACGCCGTGCTTGGCCCTGCGCAAGTATTGCTTACGGCTGCTCTATCTTGCCGTGAATCGCGCGTAATCGCTCACGACGTCCTAGGCGGCATTTGGACAAATGAAGCTCGGTGCGGGCCGCCGGTTTTCACGTCGGCTAGGGTCCGCTTCCGGAAGGAGAAACAATGAGGTTATCGGGGAAGGCCGCCGCAGTCATCGCTGGAACAGCTGTGCTCACGCTCAGCCTGGCCGCGTGCGGCGGAACAAAAGAAAACGAAACGGGTAACAACAAGACGCCGGCCAAGGGCGGCGAACCCGTCACGGTCACCTGGTGGGGTTGGGCGCCGGGCTACGAGGCGGCAGCGGGGGCGTTCAACGCCGCCCACAAGGATGTTCAAATCAAGTTCGAGCAGATCAGCTCCGGCAGCCAGGGCGGCTACGACAAAATGTTGACCGCGGTCAAGGCGGGCAACGCGCCCTGCCTGGGCCAGGTGGGCGCGGAGACATTCACCAGCTTCCTGGCCCAAGGCGCCCTCGAGGACGTCAGCCAATACGTCACCAGTGCCAAGGACGACTTCCCAGAGGCGGCCTGGAAGACCGTCTCGCTGGGCGACAAGATCTACGGCATCCCGGTCGACTCCGGCACCATGGGCATGTTCTACCGCGCGGACCTGTTCGAACAGTTCGGCCTGACCGTGCCGACCACCTGGGACGAGTTCAAGGCCGCGGGCCAGAAACTGCACGCCGCGGACGCCACCAAGTACATCGCCAACCTGCCCACCGACGCCTACAACTTCTCGGGCTACTCCTGGCAGGCCGGCGCGCGCTGGTTCTCCGCCGCCGATGACGCCTGGCAGGTCACAATCGACTCGTCCGCCAACATCAAGGTCGCCGACTTCTGGCAGTCGATGGTGGACGAGGGAATTGTCTCCACATTCCCCAGCTGGGACGCCGCCCTCAACGCCGCCTGGTCTGACGGCACCGTCCTGGCCGAGGTCGGCGCGGTCTGGACCGCCGGCATCCTCGAGAGCGAGGCCAAGAATTCGGCTGGCAAGTGGGCCGTCGCCCCAATGCCCCGGTGGGCCGGGTCGGACGAGGTCGGCAACGTGGGCGGTTCGCCCAACGCCGTGCTGAAGGGATGCAAGAACCCGAAGGAGGCCGCCGAGGCCGCCCTCTGGCTGTCGACCAACGCCGACTCCCTCAACCTGATGATCAACGAGGGCGGGCTCTACCCGGCCTCGACAGCGGGCCAGGCGCTCCCGGTCATGAAGGAAGGCCGCGAGTTCTTTGGCGGCCAGGCGATCTTTGAGGTCTTCGCCAAGGAGTCAGCCAAGGTCAACCCGGATTGGCAGTGGGGACCGGTCATGACCGTGACCAGCTCCGCGCTGGCGGACGGCCTGGGCAAGGTCGCCAACAAGTCCGGCACCGTCGCGGACGCGTTCAAGTCGGCGCAGACAAAGACGGTCGATGAGATCGAGGCGCAGGGTTACGCCCTGAAGAAGTAACGCCCAACCAACCGGGGGCGGGACGGCCGTTCAAGCGGTGTCCCGCCCCCGGCCCTTATCAGACCCGGTCCGGATCGAAAGGTGAGACCTGTGGCTGTGATTACCAAAGCGCCCCCTGGGCCGCTCGCGAACGCCGGCCCCGTGCGCCGACCCCGGCGCGCGGGCCACCGGACTGCCCGCACCGCCATCCGCCGTGCTTGGCCGTTCGCGCTGCCCTTCCTGGCCCTGTTCCTGGCCGTCTACATAATCCCAATTTGCTATTCCGTCTATCAGTCGCTCTTCACCGTCTCCCGCTCCGGCCTGGGGTTGACCGCGGCAGAGCCGAAGTTCGCCTGGTTCGCCAACTACGCCAGGGCCTTTGAGGACCCGGCGTTCATGGGCTCGCTTGGCCGGGTCCTGTTCATCGGCGTGATCCAAGTGCCCGTGATGCTGGTCCTGGCATTGGTGCTGGCCTTGTTCATCGACTCGAAGATCGCGCCCGGTACCAAGGCGTACCGGATCATCTACTTCCTGCCCTACGCCCTGCCCGGAGTGATCGCCGGCCTGATGTGGTCGTTCCTCTACGCCCCCAGCCTCTCCCCCATAGTGCGGGGCTTTGAGGCGCTCGGCTGGAACGTCGACTTCACACGGGACGGCGTGCTGCCGTTCTCCATCATGAACATCCTGACCTGGGCCTGGACCGGCTACAACATGATCATCATCTACTCCTCGCTGCAGTCCATCCCGCCCGAGGTCATCGAGGCGGCCGCGATCGACGGCTGCTCCGGCTGGAACGCGGCCTGGAAGATCAAGGTGCCCATGGTGCGGCCCGCGATCATCCTGACGGCGGTCTTCTCAATCATCGGCACCGCCCAGCTCTACAACGAGCCGGTCACCATGAAGGCCATCGCCCCGAACCTGTCCAGCGACTACACACCCCTGATGTCGGCGCTCAAAACGCTGACGTCGAACTTCCCGTACTCGGCCACGAAGGCGGTCATCCTGGCGCTCTTCATTGGCCTGTGTTCGGCCCTGTTCTTCCGTTTGACCAGGCAGAAGGATCCGTCATGAGCCATTCGGTCACACCTTTGCAACGGATTTCGCCCACCTCCAAAGCCGTGGTCATGTTCGTCATGACCCTGTTCGCGCTGTACTGCTTGGCGCCGGTCTGGTGGCTGATAGTCGGCGCCACCAAACCGGACGGCACCTTGTTCACCGGCAGCGGCTTTTGGTTCACCGACATCTCCATAGTTGAGAACCTGCGCACCTTGTTCCAGGCCCAGAACGGCGTCTTCCTGTTCTGGATCCGCAACTCGCTGGCCTACGCCGTGGGCGGCGCGCTGGTCTCCACGTTGATCTCCGTCATGATGGGCTACGCCCTGGCCAAATACCCCTTCCCCGGAAGGGGCGCGGTGTTCGGGGCGGTGCTCGCCGCCGTCTTCATCCCGGCCCCCATCTTCGCCATCCCGCTTTACCTGATGTTCTCCGGGTCCGGCCTGATCAACACCTTCTGGTCCGTTTTCATCCCGTGCATCGTCAGCCCGTTCGGCGTCTACCTCTCCCGCATCTACGCGGCCGAATCGGTGCCGGACGAGGTGATCGAGGCCGGGCGGATCGACGGCGCCGGCGAACTGCGGATCTTCTTCAAGGTCGGCATCAAGATGATGGCGCCCGCCATGCTGACCATCTTCTTGTTCCAGTTCGTCTCGATCTGGACCAACTACCTGCTCCCGTCGCTGATGTTGGCGGACGCCCGGCTCCAGCCGGTCACGGTCGGCCTGATCGCCTGGCAGCAGTTGCGCGGCAATCCGGTGGGCTATTCGACGGTTGTGACCGGCGCCTTGGTGTCCGTCCTGCCGATCGTCATCTTGTTCCTGTCGCTGCAGAGCTTCTGGTCCAAGGGCCTGGCCGCGGGAGCCATCAAGTAAGAAACCGCCGAACCGAGAGGCCAGCAACGTGGACAACACCCACACCGAACCAGTCGACCAGCCCGGTTCCGCCCACGCCCCCGCCCGCCGCTCCGAAGGCCGCGTCACCCTGCCGACCGAAGTCGGCGCGGAGGCGGCATGCTACGAGTTGCTGGAGGCTTTGGGGGCCGATGCCGTCCGGAACTCCGACGGCACCGAAGTGCCTCCCGAGTTGCGCGACCTGGGTTTGGCCGTCTACTCGAAGTATTTCGTCAACCGCGGCGACCGCGCCTGGGCCGGCGCCCACCCGGACCAGGTGCAGGAGCTGTACCTGCTGTCCCGCCCGGTCACCGCGACCGCCGCCGAGCTCGAACTGGAGCCGCTGGCGGGCTTCTACCACGAGCAGTTCAGGGTGGACCTTGAGCACTACCCGAAAACTTGGTGGGAGGTGCGGGACCGGACGGACGGCATCGTGCACCCGGTGGACGGCTGGAGCGTGGACGTGGCGGACTGTCCGGGCGGGCAGGGCGAGCCGAAAGTGACGGTGAGGGTGACCGGAGCCCAGCCGTACCACGAGTACACCGTCGCTTTCCTGGCGTGGAACATCTGGGAGCCCGTCCAGATGTACAACCACCTGACGAACAGTTGGGGCGACAAGCCGCACGACCCGGCCTACGACAACTTCCACGCCGAAACCCGCGAGCACAATCTGGCCAAGCTGCGGACGTGGCTGGCGGACAACCCCAAGACCACCGTGGTGCGCTTCACCACGTTCTTTTACCAATTCACGTTGATCTACAACGACCAGGCGGAAGAGAAGCACGTGGACTGGTTCGGGTACGCCGCCACCGTGTCGCCGGCCGCGCTGACCCAGTTCGAGGAGGAGTTCGGGTACCGGCTGACGCCGGAGGACTTCGTTGACGAGGGCTACTACCACGCGACCGGGCGGCCGCTCACGCCGCGCTGGCGGGACTGGCTGGCGTTTGTCCGCCGGGTGGTGACGGCGGGAGCGAAAGAGCTGGTCGCGGAGGTGCATCAGGCCGGGCGCGAGGCGATGATGTTCTTGGGCGACCAATGGATCGGCACAGAGCCGTACGGGCCGGATTTCGCGTCGATCGGGCTGGACGCCGTGGTCGGTTCGGTGGGGGACGGCGCCACTTTGCGGATGATCGCGGACATCCCCGGCGTCCGGTACACGGAGGGGCGGCTGCTGCCGTACTTCTTCCCGGACGTGTTCCGGCCGGGCGGGGACCCGGCGGGCGAGGCGCTTTCGTCCTGGCTGCGGGCTCGGCGGGCCATGTTGCGGCATCCCGTGGACCGGATTGGGTACGGGGGGTATCCGTCGCTGGCGGCCGCCTACCCGGATTTTGTGGCGGTGGCCGCGCGGGTCGCGTCCGAATTCCGGGAGATCCATTCGCGTTCCCAGGGGGAACGGCCGTGGACCCAGGGCGGCCGGGTCGCGGTGTTGAACGAATGGGGTCCGCTGCGGGCGTGGCTGGCCTACACGGTGGCGCACGGCAAGCCGTACCGGTTCACGGAGCCTTATGCCGGGCTGCTGGAGGCGCTGGCCGGGTTGCCGTTCGATGTGACCTGGCTGAGTTTCGCCGAGGTCCTAGCTGATGGCGTGCCGGATGACGTGGGCTGCGTGATCAACGCGGGGCCGGCGGGGACCTCGTTTTCCGGCGGCCCGGTGTGGGCGGATTCGTCTTTGGTGTCTTTGCTGCGGTCCTGGACCGCCGCCGGCGGCTTCTTCCTGGGGGTGGGACAGCCGTCTGCGCTGGTCAGAGGCGGGCGGACCTTCCAATTGGGGGACGTGTTGGGGGTTGACCAAGAGGTCGGGTTCTCGCTGTCCACGAACTGGTATCCCCGGCTTGACCCGTTGCACTGGGTCGCCTCGGACGCGCCGGCGGACCTGGACTTGCCCGATTCGGTCCGCTTTGTCCACGCCTCCGAGCTGGGTGCGACGGTGGTGCGGCAGGATCGCGGCGACGTGCAACTGGCGGTCAACGAGTACGGCGCGGGCCGCTCGGCGTATTTGGCGGGCCTGCCCTACTCAGCCGTGAACGCGCGGCTGGCGCACCGCGTCCTGCTGTGGGGCATGCGCTTGAACGCTCCCGCGGTCCCGTTCCTCCCGGACAACGTCAATGTGGAGGTGGCGGCCTATCCGGGCGCAGGCTGGCTGGCGGCGTCCAACAACACCGACTCCCCCCAACAAGCGACTTTCACAACCCCGTCCGGTGCCACCCACCGGGTCTCGCTCCCCCCAGCGGCCATAACCTGGCTCCCCCTCTAAGGACCAATGTCGCGGGGACGGTCCTTTTCGTCAAAACGCCGGGGCCGGACGTGCGCGGCTAGCACCGGACGCGGCCCCCGCAGCAACGTCGCGTCCTCGAGAGAGGCACCGGCGCCGCAGAGAGCAGTTTTCAATGCCGCCGATGCCGTCTGGTCGCCTCTCCCGGCACCTTCCGGGTGTTCCACATCCCTTCATGGAGGCGAGGGGGTTGTCTGATGTGTCATGACGTTGGTGGACGGTCGATTTGGCCCCACTGCGCGGAAAAGCTCATGCCCGGCCGAGCTTCTCGGGGCTGGCCGCCACCTTGATGTCGCGACACCGGCGCACGCCAGGTTGACCCTGGGCGTGCAGTCGCTACTGCCGAGCGGCGCCCATCCGATGAGCTGGACGTCAGGTGCCAGCCACAACAGGAAGGGCACTGGTATACCCGTCGCTCAAGGCGCCTGGATTCCAATCCGAGCGTGGCAGCAACCTGGCGCTCGTACTTGATTCCCAAGAGCGCTTCTTTGGCCGCGGAAACGTCCGGGTAGCGGACCTTCGAGCCAGCTGAGCAACGGTCCACGCGCGGCGCGCGGTGGGCCGGACTGGGCGCCAGCCAGACGCGATCCCGGCTTTCCGTGGATCGCCGAGCCGCACGCTTCGGCCGTTGCGGTCTCATACTGTCGTTGGCCATGGGTTTCTCCTTCATCGTCGGTCCCGGTTCGCAGCCACGGTAGGCCGGGCCTGGGGGACTACCAATGCGCGGCGTCCCTGGGGACGCGTCAACTCGCCCCGAGGGCGGCCCGCGCGTTGACTGATGCCGCTGGCACCCGGCCAGCACCCACGAAAGGAACACCGATGGAAAAGGTCCCCGGCACCACCCACACGCTCTGGCTTCTGTTGCTGGTGGCAGCAATAGCCGCAGTGGTCTTCTATTTCCGTTCGAATAGGGAGGGGCACCGTCCCCTTCTTCCCCATCTCGGGATCAATACACCGCAAATCAAGAGCTTGACCGAATTCATAGCCGAGCGGGCTGTCGACTGGATTCGGGACTACGCCGCCGACCCCCAAATCCCGGTGCCCACCCTCTACACGCACGTTCTGGTAGATCCTGACCACGGGGCGGTGCTGCGATCGTCAAAACGCCAGGTCAACGAACGGCTCCACGACCTGATTCGCGACCTAGGCGACAAGGCGGCGGCACCGAGAGGGTCGACTTTCGCGGGAGCCGACGTCGTGGTGCTGGAGGTCTCAGACGGACCCGTGGGCACTAAGCCCGATGTGTACCTGTCAGCGGATCCGAGCCAGAGGCCCCGCTGGAACCGCGCGGGCAGCCCCGCCCGGCAGGTCGCCGCCGACGCGCCGCCGATGCCGTCGTTTCCGGCCTCGGAGAAGGTCGCGGACTCGGCGACAGGGACCGCGACCCCGGGCTTCGCCACCGCCTACTCCCCGCCTGCCCCGTCCCACGCCCCCAGCGCGGTCAGCACGCCGAACGATTCGGTCGGCATTGTCGTCACGTCTCCCCGCGTCAGGGCGTCCGAATCAACCAACGGCCTTGTCACCGCAGTCGTGACCGAGCCTGGGCGGGAACCCGCCTGCTACACATTGGAGCCCGGCCGCACGGTACGTGTCGGCCGGTCGCCGGCCTGCGAAATCCCGGTTGCGGCTTACTACGCATCCCGCGATCACGCCGCGCTGACGCTGGAGGACGACGTGCTCACAGTCACCGACCACTCGAGCGGCGGCCTGTGGCTGGAGAGGAACGGCTCTGGCTGGGTCAAGCTCTCAGGAACATCCAGGCTGGCCCTGCCAATCCGCTTGTCCTGCGACTGCGATGGCGAGCTGGCGATCACCCTTGCACCGCTGTCTCACCGGCCATGAGTTCCAAGCAATCGATCTGGGGGCCGCCATTGGCCGCAGCGTTCGCGGGGTTCGCGGCCGCCGCCTCCCTGGCCGGGGCGGATGGTTCGTTGAGGGCCGGGTTTGGCATGCTCGTGGCGACGGGTGGCCTGGCGGTAGGAACCGTAGCGAGACCGTTCACCTACCAAGTCATCGCACTGTTCGGGGCCGGCGGAGCGACCGCTGGCCTTCAAACTCGTTTTGGCCACGATCTTGCCAAGGAAATCGTGATGTACGTGGCGGTGGCGCTGGTCGCCTGTGCCTGCGGCACAGGTGGCTGCCGCCTTGTGTGGAGGTCTCGAATAGACGATGGATCCTGGCGGATGAAAGTCGGCTGCACGCTGATCGCCGCCGCCACAGCGCTGCGGTTCGGGCTCGTGACGGCTCTGGCGCTGCCCTCGGGTTACCGATGGGACCGCATCAAGACAGGGTTCCTGCCGCTGCCCGTCGCGGGAGGCATTCAGGTTGGGGAGTTCACCCGGATCGCCTTGGTGGTTGGCGCGGCGCTGGTGGCGGGCGTGTTGGCCGCCGGGGGGCGATCTGGGCTCGGGAATCCCCTGCCGAAGGCGGCGACGCTGCTCTTCGCGGTCTACGTTGTCTGCGGAATGGCGCTGGACACCGGCCCGACCGCCATCACGCTCCTGGCGTGCGGTGTTGCGACCTGGACGGCTGTCCGCGCCCGTCAGCCCGCTGATTCCGAACCGCCAGGCCGCCGTCGAACGCGCTCCCCGCAACCGGTCGCTCTGACCTTGACTGCGGCCGTGGTCGCGGCAGTCGGCATCGGAGCCGTAACGTCTTCAAGCACTGTCAGTGCGCGGCTCGCCGACTGGCGGGCCGCAGACCTGTCCACCGCCACTTTGCAGACCCAGATGGCCCGCATCGCCGCCGCCGAGGGCGGACTGATCGGTCGGGGATGGGGGACCGGCGCTTTCGGGTCCGGCATATATGCGGCAGATTCCGACTACGCGCTCGCTTCGATCGCAGCCGACCTCGGCCTCCTGCCCGCCTTGGGGCTGGTGGCTCTGGTGTTGGTGGCGCTGGCTCAACTAGGTGCTGCCGGTCGAGTTCGAATGCGGGCGCAAACGGAAGCGGTCACCCGCGCATTAGCGGCTCTGAGCATCACATGGTTGTTGGTAGCGGCGCTGGGCGGCCTTGGGATTCTGCCACTTACTGGGATCAGCGCCCCGTTCTTGGTGCTCAAGGGATCCTCAATCATCTCCAGTGGGTTGCTGGTCGGCGTGATCGTTGGATTCGTCCAAGGAGACACTGGCCCGGCAACTGTCCGCCACCAGGCCTGGCGCGCGCCAGTCTGGGCCAGGACGGTGGCGGCCGGGCTGGTGGTCTACGGGATAGTCATGGCTTGCCTTACCCCAAGCCGGGGCGCTCTCGCAACCTACCGGCCAATCGGCGACCTGTTGGCGCGCGACGGATCAGTTGTCGCGACGACTGGCCCCGACGAATCGCGGACCTACCCAACGCAGAGCCTATACGCCGACCTGGGAGGCAGCATCTGGGTACAGTCAGATTCGGGGCGTCGCCTCTGGTCGCGTTATGGCCTGGAGACATCCCCTCTTCTGACATGCGGCAACGAACCCGATCTCAGCGACTGGTTGGCAACTGCCATACATCCGGTGCCGTGTTTGCCTGTCGACCTGGTGTCAACAATCAGCCCAATTGCGCAGACGGCCATCTCGCGAGCCATAGCCACGTCCGACCTGCGGCCCGGCCAAGTATCCGCTGCCTACGTTGACGCCACCAACGGCGAGATTCTCGGACTGTATTCAGGAGGGGTGGCGGATCCGAATTCTCTAGAAATCGATCCTGCGGCCCCGCCTCCCGCCCCATGGCCCGCCATTGACTCGTGGCGTCTCGCCACGCCGCCCGGTTCGGCCTTCAAGCCGCTGATCATGGCGGCGGCAGTGGACCTCGGGGTGCCCACGCCGAGTCGGGCGCTCGACAGACTGGTGACCGACCCGGAGACGGGCGAGGGGATGGTCAATGCCAGCGGCGCGCGGTGCCCGGACGGTTCGGTGGGCACCGCTTTGGCGGCCTCCTGCAACACGGTGGCGGCCGACTACGCCATCGCGGCGGGTGCCGGCCGCCTGGCCGATTACGTGAACACGCATTTCGGCGCAGACTCGGAGCTTTCATACGACGTCGCGGACGTTTCCGCCCGTCCGCGCCTAACCACGGGTTTGGGATCCCTGGCAACCGCGGACGGGAACACCTCTCCGGCGCTGGCGCGCACGTCAATCGGGCAGGAGTCGGTCACCGCCAGCCCCCTGTCGTTGGCCGCCGCCTACGTGTCGTTGGTGCGGGGAACCGAGCATCCCGGCGAACCGGTGCCGTTGGCCCACCTCGCGGCAGGCGTATGCCAGGAAGGCAAGTACAGGGCCGTCAGCTGGGAACAGTTCGGCGCTAGCCCTTCGGCTGACGCATCGGCCCAGGTCCTGTCTGGGATGCGGTCTGCCATCACCGCCCCCTTCGGCACTGCGCGATCCCTAGTTCTGGGGCACCCCGAATTGAGCGGCCGCGACCTCGCCGCCAAGACAGGCACCGCCGAGGTGGCGACGGATGCCACCGGCACGGCCACAAGGGTGGACCGCTGGGCTGTCGCCGTTCTCGACTCCCGCTACGTGCTTGTGGTGAGGGTGCTAGACACTGCGGATAACACCGGCAACCCGGCTTTGGCGTTAGCCGGTAACATCTTGGCTGACACAGCGGCGATCGGCGAGTCGGTCGCCGCTTCCCCCGAATGCCCGGCGAACAGCCATTCCCCGGGATAGCTCTGAAAGGCGCAGCGATGTCCGGCCAAGATCGCCCAGCGGTCAACCTGGTGTTTCGTCTTGGCCGCGACCCCGCCCCCCGCGGCGCGCCCGAGCCAGTCAGGATTCCGTGGTCCGCAAACGGCGGGACCATCCGTGTTGGACGCCTGGCCACGCCCGCAGAGGACGCGGTGCCGCTCCTCCCCCCCGTCCAGTCCCTGGTGACAAGCAACCCCACACGCTTCCTGCGTCTTCTGGACCGAAAGACTATGGAAAACGTCCCTCGCCGTCTGCTCGGTCTCCGCGTGGTTGCAACTCGATCCGGCCACTGGGTCGAGGTGTGCGCGGCTTTCAGCAACCAAAACGAATGGGAAGCCCGCTTAACCACGTCCCTGGGCGACAAAACTTTGGATTCGGACCCAAGTGCGGACGTTTGGTATCGGTTTCCGCCCGGCGCGTCGGTCAAAGTGTACGGATCCAAGACACTAACTGACGCCGAAGGCGTCGACACATCAGTCTTGGAGGTAGAGAACGTCTCCCCGTTTGGCATCGGAGCGGGCCAGCCCCCCATTCTAACGGCGGGTGTGGCGGACAGACTGCGACCGCCCACTAAGAGGGCGATCGACCACGCGGAAGACTTCGACAACGAGTCCGGCCGCCTCACCAGACCGAAGGTGTCCTTGGCGGTGCTGGCGGCCGCCCACCGCATCGCGGCAGACACATCCAACCGCGCCACGGCCGGTGAACTGCGGACGGTCTTGGAAAACGGACCCGTCCCGGCCTGTCATTCTCGAAGGCAGTTGGAGCGGACAAGTTCGGTGCTTGGCTGGATATCGGAGCGGATACCCCGGTCTGAACTCAGTGCAGACGTGGAGACCCTGACAGGGCTCGTCCTCGACGAGCCACAGATCGCGCAATGGGCTAGGTCACCTCAAGAGCACGGCTGGACAGGCCCGAAACTCGCTCGCCACATTGGCATGCTGGCGGCCCAGGCCGGCCTGATCGAACCGTCATTGGTCGAACACTGCGAACAACAGTTACTTGGCGCCCTGGCTGAGCTTCACGCAGCCGAACCAAAAGTCCCCCGCCAATGAACCCTCTGCCCGCTGGCGCCATTCAGCCAGGCAAGTCATTCACTGTGGCCGACTATGAACTCGCAGGTTGTACCGGCACGTTGACAGGTCAACCTCTTTCTCCTTGGAATGCTGCCGACCCCCGCTCGAGGATCTGGGAAGTCGAAATAACCCTGCCCAACGGCCAGCGCCTCGACCAAGCACGCACACCAGTACTCGCCAAGATCGTCTCTATCCTCTCCTGGGATACGCACGGGGAGGCGGCCGCTTTCCAAGCGGCTTTCGAGTCCCGTCAGAATGGTTGGTCCGCGCCGCGCCATCTTGAGATCTGCCTCGGGAAAAGCTCAATCGGCAACAACACGGCGTTCATCGTCCGCCGGTACGGTCCCACCGTGGCGGACCTAATGGATCAGATCAACCAAGGCGCAGACCCCATCGACAACCGCACGGCCCTTGCAAGGGCCGTGCTGTGGTCGGGGACCCAGGCAGTGACAGAACTCAACCGGATAGAAAAGGGGATCCACCGGGACATCCACATCTCCAATATCTGTCAAATCGAACCCGCGGGCACCAGAACCCTGGGAATGGACGACTTGGTTCTGATCGACATGGGAAGGGCGTACGGGGACGCGATGAGGCAATCGGGCTTTTCGGAAGGGACGAATGTGGGGGTTCCCGCTCTTCACGTTCCCTACCTTCTGCAGATTTCGCATACCCCAACGCTCACCTCCGAAATCGGATCGGTCGCGATCGCCGCGCACGTCGTAGCCTCCGGCGGCGCCAGTCCATACTACGAGATCAGTTCAGGTGACCATCTGCAGATCCCGGACCTCAAGTTGGAATCCCGCCCGAACCGGGCACAACTGCGCGCCAGCTACGGATTCAAGGCTGACCACTCTGCGATGGCGGGGCTGGTATCCCCTGACTTTCGGGATCATCTGGGCCAGTTGATCGACGCGTTTGCCTTGGAATCTGGGTTGCCGGCGCTTGGCGACTTGCTCGCTCTAATCGGCATCCTCACCGGCCAAGACGCCATGCGCCTAAAGAAGGATTTGGGGCAACCGTCGGACTCCCTCCGGACGCCCCCAAGGCACGGCGATGTCTAGCCGAGAACCGGGAAGGCTGTCAAACCAGGAGTTCCTTGACGCCGTCAAGGAACAACTCGCGCGGCCTGGGGTGCCATCGGTTCCCGTCCGGCCGTCCGACGCCGAGCCTAACCGGCCATCGCATGCCCCCCAGCGAATGCGGCGATTCGTGGAAGCCCCAGCTGTCCCCGGCGAATCTCACCAGCCGCACCCAAAGGTCGGCGAACCCGTGCCAAGAGGGCGAGAGGCAAGAGGTGGAACGCCTTCTCCGCCCGAGGTTCCACATGAGTCTCTTGGGCCGCCTGTCGGCGACAAGGACGAGACAGCAGGGCCGAAGGCTCCCGCTCAACGCTCTACCCAACGGCCCACCGTGCTGCTCTCGTTGTCGCCAACAGTTGTGCTTCTCGCGCTGGTCCTTGGGCTGGATCACACGGGTGCCGGTCCCCGTGCGCTTGAGTTGCTGGCTAGTTGGCCGCTGCCGGGTGGAACGGGATTCTGGCGGTGCCTCGCGACCCTGGTGTTCATCGGCGTCGGGATGATGCTCGCACTCGGCGCTGGCTACAGCCTCGCCAAAGATGAGCACCTGAGGCGGACATTCTGGCTGGTGGTAACGCCAGCCTTAGCGGCCGCTCTCGCGCTGGTGCTGTTCCTGGGCTGGGCGCGGCTCGGCAGCCTGATCGCTCCCTGGCCCCAGAACCCCTATTTTGCACCTGACCCGGCACTGTCAGGACTCAAGTTCATCGCGCTTCCAAGCCTGGGTGCCGGAATCAAGTGGGTCCTGGTGTGGCTTTGGCTGGCCGTCCCGTCAGGCCTCGCCTGGGCGGTCGCTGAATTGGCCGGAATAAAGCCGCGGTTCGCTGGGCTCGTGGCTTTCTTGGCCTCGACGGTGATCGTGGCAGCCGCATGGATTAGCAGCATTTGGACCGAGGGGCGGCTCCCCACTGGATTCATGGTGGGCGCAGCGGCTTGTTGCGCTGTGTACTCATTTTGGGACGTTATGTCGAAGAGGAAGTCGACGCCGACCGGAGTGCGCCTGATCACGTTCGTGCTCTTAGGTCCGTTCTACATCATCCTGGCGGCTGGGATCCTGGCGGGATCGGTGGGGCAAATTGGCTCGCTGCCGTACGCAGAAGCGGCCGGCTGCGCCGAAGGAGACATCCAGTTCGGCCCCGCATGCATCGAGCCGACAAAGGATTGGGTGCGAGCAACCGCAGAACAACTGGCGGAAGACCCTCTCCTCGAAGAACTTGGCCTGCGTGATGTGCGGCAGTTGACCAGCGAGGACTTCAAGGAGGCCACCGGGCTTACCACCGTCGTGTTCAAGCTGAAGAACCATCCCGAGGCCACGGTCTATGTCGCCTCGGGGCAAGCCCCGCTGTTCTATCCCGACTACGCCCCGCCGAAGGCCTGGACCGAAATCTACGCGGACGCCGCCACTGATAGGCAGCAGCTATCAGAGTCGATCGCTGCGCGGGCCTTCTATGAGGCTGCCGACTCGTCTGACAGAGCACCTTTCCAGGCCGGGGCCCACGTCAAGCTGGGCGGCAACGTTTGGTTCGATCAGTCCACCAATCTGCGGGTCCTAAATGGGACAGCCAGCCAACTTCGGCGCCTTGTGCTCCGGCAAGGCGAGACCTGCGGCCTCAAGACCACGTCCTGCGCGAGTAGCACCATGGTTTACGCCCATCTTGCGGTGCGGAGCGCCAGCCCCGCCCAGATGGACGCGATCAACCGCCAGGCCGAACGGCTGTTAGCTGGAGTCACGGCCAAGAATCTGAGTACCCTGGACCAAGCCTGGATAGCCCGCGATGTTGACGCCATCAAGGCTGCGGGTCTAGACCCGGGATTGCTCACAGTACCGGTCTCCGCAGACACACCGCCTTTCCCTCCGTTTGAGCTTCCCGAGGGAGCTCTGGCCCGGACCGACCTCAGCCTCGGCACCCGCGCAGACAACTATTTGTCCATCAACTTGCGTCTCTCGGATTCCGACAGTGTGATCTCTACCGCTTGCGAGACCCGAGACTGGGTGCCAGGCGTCCGTGGTTGGTGCCAATGGGAGCAGTGGGCGCTGGGCGAGGAGTCAGAATGGTACCAAGCTTGGTATTTCCACGACTTCGAGGGCGGAAGCAGCCGCGCTCAGGCCACTGCGGGAATCCACTCCAAGAGCGACGTCGCTCCGGACCAGAAGATCGTGGACAGTATTCTGGGCGAGATCAGACTCAAAGGACTCATTGATGCGGGAATTGACTAGGTGTCCCCACTGCACGCTGCCGGTTGACGTCGCGGCAGGCCTCAATGTCAACTGGATTGGGCTTGACGGCTCCGTTTACGCCACACGGCCCGATCCCATTGAGACCCCCACCCGTCCTCACTGCTCCAACGAGCGCGCTGGAGACCCGTGCGGTGCCCAGTTGGTCGAGGGACCCGCGCTTCTGGCCCTCATCGTGGGTTCGCACCGGTCCGGCAAGTCCAGCTTGGTTTGGGGGTTCCGCGAGCACCAGCGCAGTTTCCCGTTTGGCCCGTGGACTTTTCACATCGACGACGCCGCCGAGGAGACCTGGAGGGCAGTTTTCCGGTCGCGGGAGGCCACTCCGCGTCCAGAGAGAGGCCCGGCCCGCGCCAGCATTTACGCGATTACCGAGCCCGAAACCGGCAGGCGCGCCTCGTTGATGCTGTGGGACTTGGCCGGAGAGATGTTCGAGACGGTCAACGAAGTTCTGGCGCAGCCCTTCGTGCCATTCCTCGACCTGGTGATCATCACTGTGCCGCCGAGCGACCTATCCGTCCGCACGGATCCGGAAACTGACGCAAGGACGGGCGGCCGTGATTCGCAAGGCGCGTACGCCCAGTGGCTCGCGACGCTCAACAGCCGGTTCAAGTCCATCGACAAGCCGCGTTTGGTCGTGCTGGCCCTGACCAAGTGCGACGTGTACAAGGGACCAGACGGCTTTCCCCACGAATGCCTTAACCCTCGGTACCGGTTCGCCCGCGCGGCACCGCCAGGACAAGCCACCAATCGGCAGAACGTAGACGCCTTGCGCGCCCAGTGGGAAAGAGAAAGCCTGCTTCTCTTCGAATTCATGAGGGGTGCCGGCGCCGAGGGCATCGCGTCGGTCACTTCTCAGTTTTGCCCCGACTACCAAATCGTGGCGGTGTCTGGAACCCGCAAGGAGGAGGAACCTCCGCCAGAACGCCCGGAAGCCGCAGTACCTGCTCTGGCTGGCGCGCCCGACAGAGCGGGAGACCCGTTCGCCATGGCTCTATGGATGCACGGTTGGGGAGCCGATTTGGAGAAACAGCCATGACCGCAATGCCACCCACCCGACCCGGCTTTGAACAAGCTGTCTATTCATCCGCCACCTCCGGACTCTCGGGAGAGGCCGGTTTTGGCCTTGTGGCGACCAGTCCCGGCTGGGGTTTCACCGACGTCCCTGGCGGCGACCACGAGCTTCGGCGCCTGATCGGATTCGGCGCGAAGCGACGAGATCCGCGCGGCAGTGGCTTTTGGGCGTTCGACTTTCACCCTAAGCACCCTTGGGGGTCCGTCATCGTGGTGAAACGCCCGGCCGGAGACGACGCCAACGGCCGGCCCGGTAATTATGAAGCCCGCCTGCTCGTGGACTCTTCCGGCACCCTGACTCCGTCCGAAGCGGTGGCGGTGGCCGCCCGTGTGGCCGAAGGCACAGAGGTCTGGCAGCCCACCATGTCTGCTACCCGCGGACTCGAGCCAGTCAACTGGCAACCGGGCGAAGAGCAGTTCGAGCCACGGATGGTGGAGGCTTTCGTGTTGGGTGGTCTATTCGACGCGCTCGACCAGGGTAAGGGACTCGTTGTTACCGCGTCGGCCGAGGAATCGGTCGAGTTACTCGCCGGAATCGTTCGAAGTCTTCCCTGGCGGCTGGCGGCTGGCTTGTCCCTATCGTCCTACATCGACAATCCGCAAGCAGCGCAACGTTCCGGCATAGCCATTTTGGTGCCAGAAGTGGAGCCCTTGCGCCCCCCATGGTTTGAGGCACAGCCGCTCATTGCCGCAGACCGCGAAGCAAGCCTGCTCTACCCGCCCCAATCGGATGGTTCGACCGGTGCCACCCTACTAGCTGACTTGGCAACCGCCCGCTTCTGGAGCCCAAACGACTCGAACGCCTCGACCATCGACGAGTTGATCGCCGAGGTGCGGGAGAGCATCTATTTCAACCGTCCGAGCGCGGAACTCTCAGACGCCGAGTTGGTTGATCAGACGGCTGGGCTGAGCGATCGCCCAGCCCAAAGGCAGGCAGAGCTCGTCCGGGAAACTGCCGACCGCATAGCCGAGGGACGCTTCGGGGCGACCAACCCGTGGCAAAGATTCGACCCCCGCATCCGGAACCTCCTGCTGACTGCCTTGAAAGAGGCTTGGCAGGGTGCGCTCTCAGTCCTGGATCCTGTCATGGCGACCAACTTGCTGAGGCCAATGATCGAGTTGGGGACCCCCCCTCAAGATCTGGCACGAGAAGCCGCCTCCATACTGTCCCAACCCGCTGCGCCAATCACATCAGCGACTTCTCCGCTCGAGACATGGGTTGTGGCGCAGGCCGAGGCCGCGCCACTCACGGCGTGGCTGGGTTGGGGCTCTGCTGCCTGGCGGCATTCGGCGCTTCTGGCCAGACCAGCACTCAGACAGGACCTGATCAAAACGACGCTTCGGCATCCCGGTCAAATTGAGGACTGGCGTGCGGCCTCAGATGCCCTGCGCCGCCTCTTGGCCGAAGGCGCCGCCGATGAGTTGCTCCTGACTTGGCTGGCGCCCGACCGTTCAAGCTTTTCGGGCACCCCCGACAGCTCCGTCGCCGTGGACCAAGCCAGCTTTCACGTGTCGGCGCTGCTAAACGCCCTGCGGCACTTGGACGAGGACGTGGCGTTGAGCGTCCTCAGCCGAGCATTGGCCGGTGCCCAGCCCGCCATCCCTGGGCCCCACGGCCGCCCGGCACCGGTCGACGCGCCTCGTGTGGATGAGCGCGTGAATTGGCACCAGACGCCTCGACCGGGAGGTGCGGAGCAACGGCATCAGCCCCAGAAGCCTGACTCCCCGGCAACAGAAGAGAAAGCCCGGCGCTGCGCTTTGGGAGCGCTGCTTGGAAGCATGCTGACAAGAAAACGCAACCGCCGACTTCAGAAAGAGGCAGATGCGGAAAGTGACCAAGCGATTGACGCCAAACGCCAACCGATCGAAGAAGCTGCTCCTGGACTAGACGTCAGCGAGGCCCCTGATGGCTAGCGCCGGCAAAGGCCGCCGAATCATCGGTGCTGTGTTCGTTGCGTTTGCCGGTGCACAAGCGTGGGTGCTGGGTCTGAGTTGGGCGGCAGAGCCCGAAAGACCCCTCCAATTTGCGGCAGCACCGCTGCTCACCGTCAATACCACGGCCGAGGTCCGGCCCCAGGGCGCGGAAGACGGCTGGGAAGAAATCCTCGACCTGGAGGAAGGTCGTTGGGTGGACTTCCGGCTGCGAGTCGAGAACACAGGCGACGAGCCGCTGACCGGGCTGCGTATCAGGGCCACGTTGAGCGATTCCCTCTCTGGCGACCGCGAGCCGACAATGGTGCTGTCTACAGCCAAAGATTCGCCCAAGGACGTAAAGCGCGACCAATTTCTCGCCATAGACGGCTGGCCCATGCCGACCGTGCCGGCCAAGGGCTCTGTCACCGTCATCCTCTCCGCTGAGTTGGACCCTCCGGGATTCGGTGAGGACTCCGAATGCGAGCCGCAGTTGCACCATTTCCGAGCCGCGGTCGGCCCCCCAGCCGACCCGAGACAGATCACCGCAGCTGAGCAGGTGGCAGTCGGAACAGTGAGAGCCCTATGCCAATCATGACCGCAAGACCGGGGAGGATGATCCCATCGTGAAGGGTTCCTTTGCGGCGGCCCTCTTGCCTTGGGCAAGGTCCCTGAACCCGGAATCTAGAATTGTGGGCGTCTGGCGCTTGGCCGCCGCGACTGAGGATCACTCCGAAAGGAAGTCGACGGTGCGGTTCTTCCCGGACGGCACCTTCAAGGAAACTGAACGCGGACTACCTACCCATCGTGGCCGCTGGTGGATTGATGCCGAGGGACAAGGACATGGTGACTTTCGCGTGGAGATGGCCGGGCCCGTTAAGGCCGAGTGGCTGTACCCCCTTCCGTGGCACCAGCGGAGATTGCCCCAAGACCCTTTGGTTTGGCTGCTCCTAGTCGCCATCGTCGCTTTGAGCGTACTCGGCACAATGCTCCCAGGAGGCCTTTACGGCCACCTGGCCGATTCGGCCACAACCCGTGCGCTCGATTCAGCGGGTCCCTCAGCGGCAGCAATTGCTGCCGAGCAGTCCGCGCCGGCGGCGGGCGAGTGCCTATCGGTCTACCCGATGGAGCTTCATGACGAGCCGCCGGAAGACTGGCGCGACTCCACAGTGGCCTGCGACTCGACCAACGCCAACGTACGCATCGTGGACGTGTTCATGGGGGGGCAGACGGTGCCGAAATGCGATACCGACGCAACCGGATGCATGAGATTCGTGGACGCGGGGCAGACTTTCCACTTCAACGCCATTCCGCAACTGGGCCAATGCTTCTTCGGTTGGCGTTGGGATTCGGGCGGCTATTCCTGGCCCATACGCCCGATGCGATGCGGGACCGAGCCACCCGACTGGGTGCTTTCCCCAAGCGAGGAGTGGGCTGCGGAACACGGAACCACAGTCTCTGACGGTCACCTCACCGAATGGACAACCGAGGCCGTCCTGGCCGCTGACGGCACCTGCCCGGAGGGAATGTCGTACTGGACTGTCGATTTCTCCGAGACCGAGACAACTAAGGTCTGCGGATCCGGAAAACCGGTCGACGCCGCCGAGTGATCGCGCCAGGAAACTGCCCGACACACTGTGGCGGATAGGCGTGGGGGATGGACCTGCCGTCCGAAGGCACCGATATCCACGACCGGAGCGGCAGCACCGGCGGCAGTTCCCGCCGCACTGCGCTGCGGATGGCGCGTTGCGGGGCGAGCCGGATTATGACCGGTCAGCGGTCGACCGGCTGACCTCGGCATTCGACTTGATAGACATCAGCCAGCAAGTGATCGACGAGACGATCAAGCTGCGCCCGTTCCTGAAGGCCCTTGACTCGGTCCACCTCGCGACCGCCCAGGCTAACGGCTTGGCCCTTCTCTTGCCCCGAAAGCAGCTGGCGGGGCCTGCCCCAGCGGGCCTCCGCCTGGCCGCCGGGAACCGTTCCCCGCACCCAAACGACAAGGTCCTTCCCCGCTGTCCAGGCGGAAGGACCGTCCCCGGCAACCCGGCAAGTCCGCTGGCCCGGTGCCCAAGAAAAGCCTGTCCCAACTGCAGGGGCGGGCCCTGGCGTGGGCCGGAAATGGGGACGGTACCTTTTTCCGGCTCGCCGGAAAAAGGTACCGTCCCCATTTCCATTTCCCCGACCAGTTACCCCGCAGCTATTGAGGCTTCCGCCAAGGCGCGGTAGAGGGCGGGCAAGTGGTGGCCGGCCGCCAGGGCGGCCTGGGGGAGCAAGGACGTTTCCTGCATGCCCGGGGCCACGTTGACCTCCAGGAACCACGGCACGCCGGCGGCGTCCACGATCATGTCGGTTCGGGAGATCCTGGTCAGGCCCAGAACCTCGTGGGCCGCCAGGGCCAAAGCCGCCGCCGCGCCAGCGACACCCGAATCAACGCGGGCCGGGGTGAAGAACTCCGTGCGGCCCGGGTTGTAGCGGGCGTCGTAGTCGTAAGGCCCGTCGGTGACGATCTCCACCGCGGGCAGCGCCACCGGCCCGGACCCAAGGTCGATCACCGACACGGCCAATTCCGTCCCGGCCACCGACCGCTCGATCAGCGCGACCTCCCCGTACGCGAAGCAGTCCATCATGGCGCGGGGCAGGTCCGCCGGATCGACCACCTGCGTGACCCCCAGCGCCGAGCCGCCGTGCAGCGGCTTGACCACCAAGTCGGTCCCCAGCGAAGACGCCACCAGGTCCAACAGCGGGGCTGCGCCCAATTCCCGGAACAGCGACTGCGGGAACGTGACGTAGTCCGGCGTGGCCAGCCCCGCCCGGCGGATGATGGTCTTGGCGACCGCCTTGTTCCAGGCCGCGCGGGCCGCCCTGGGGTCTGACCCCAGATACGGCACGCCCGCCAACTCCAGCACGTCCCGCACCGAGCCGTCCTCCCCCAGCGCGCCGTGCAGCAGCGGCCACACCAGGTCGAAGTCCGCGCCCGCCAGCCGATCCATCAGCCGGGCGTCCAGGTCCGCCTCGACAACGCCGCAGCCCGCCTCCCGCAGCGCCTCCGCGACCCGCCGTCCCGACCGCAGCGACACGTCGCGTTCATGCGACAAGCCGCCCGCCAGTATCAACACCTTCGGGTTGGCCATCGTTCCGCTCCTTTGGGTTGCCTAATTTGTGCCCGATGCCGTCCGCCCGCCGCGTCTTCCCCCACGCGGTCGCAGCGCGACCGTTTGCGCCGCCCAGTCCGTCCGGCCACGCCTGCCCGTACCGCCTGCCCGATGCCGTCCGACAACTCCCAGCCCACCCGTCAGGCCACGTCCGGTGCCGGACTGGTGACGTCCGCGACCGAATCTGCGCCGGCCCCGGAAGGCGACCGGGCGGCATCGGCGGCGGCTGGGCCGAACAACGCGGCCAACTCGATCTCCTTGGCCAGCACACCCGCCAGGCGCCGCACGCCCTCCCGGATGCGTTCCGGCGTGGGGTAGCAGAAGGACAGGCGCATCTGCCTGTTCCCCTGCCCGTCCGCGTAGAACGCGGTGCCGGAGACGTAGGCGACCAGCGCGGTGGTGGCGCGCGGCAGCATGGTCTTGGTGTTGACGCCCTCCGGCACTGTCACCCAGGTGTAGAAGCCGCCCTCGGGCGTGCTCCAGGTGCATTCGGGCATGAGCTCCCCCAGGGACGCCAGCATGGTCTCGCAACGCTCGCGGTAGACCCCGCGATAGGCGTCGATCTGCCCCCGCCAGTCGCAGTTGTCCAGGTAGGCGGCAATCGACAGTTGGGAGGCGTGCGAGGGGCAAAGGATTGAGGCCTCGGAGGCCAACACCAGTTTCTCCCGCACCGCGTGCGGGGCCGCCGCCCAGCCGGTCCTGTAGCCAGGCGCCAGGGTCTTGGAGAACGACCCGAGGTAGATCACGCCGTCCTCGTCCAAGGAGCGGATCGCGGGCGTGATCTGGCCGTCGAAGCCCAGCATGCCGTACGGGTTGTCCTCCACCAGCAAGATGCCCTCGCGTTGGCAGATGTCCAGCACTTCCGCCCGGCGGTCAACGGGCAGCGTGACCCCCGCAGGGTTGTGATAAGTGGGACAGGTGTAAAGGAACTTGATGCGCCGCCCGGCCGCCTTCAGGCGCTTGACCGCCTCAGTCAGCGCTTCGGGAACCAGGCCGGCGTCATCCATCGGCACGTGTTCCACCCAAGCCTGGTAGGACTTGAAGACGGAGAGCGCTCCCACGTAGGAGGGCGCCTCGGCCAAGACCACGTCGCCGGGGTCGACAAAGATCCTTGTGACCAGGTCGAGGGCCTGTTGCGAGCCGGTGGTCACCACGACATCGTCCGGGTGGGCCTGAATCTTCTCTTCGGCCATCACCTGGGTGATGTGCGCGCGCAGCAGGGGATGGCCTTGGCCGTTGCCGTACTGCAGGGCGACGGCCCCCTCCGTGGCGATCAAGTCGGCTGTGACCTTGGCGATCAGGTCCATCGGCAAGGCGTCCAGGAACGGCATGCCGCCCGCCAGGGAGACCACTTCAGGCCGGTTGGCCACCGAGAACAAGGCTCGCGTCTCGGAGACCCGCAGCCCGTGCGTCCGCCCGGCATAGGAGCCGAACCAGGGGTCGAGCCGAGTTCCGCCGCCGGGGTTGGTTGACATGGGGGCGGCGTCAGCCGATGAACTCGGCCAGCTCCGCGGCCAGCAGCGGCTTGGGCTTGGCGCCCATCACGGTCTTGACCAGCTGGCCGTCTCGGTAGACGTTGAGGGTCGGGATCGTGGAGATGCCGTAGGCCTGGGCCGTCACCGGATTCTCGTCGGTGTTGAGGGCGACGAACTTCATCCTGTCGCCGTTCTCCGCCGCCAGCTGCTCCACCACTGGGGTGAGGAGGCGGCAAGGGCCGCACCATGGGGCCCAAAAATCAACTAGGACGGGCTTGTCGGCTTTCAGCACCTCGTCCTCAAACGTCGCGTCGGTAACCGCGTTCAGCGCGCTCATCGCAATGCTCCTTCATTCATCAACACTTGGCTTCATATCGTTTCATGGTTTGCGGGTATCCCTGGGCTACCGGCCCGCGCAATACCGCGTACCGACCGGCGCGCCCGGTTCCGGGGGTTGCCGTGAGCCCGCCCAGATTGGCGCAAGCCAACCTGACACGGCCCCAGCCCGGCCCGGTCAGACCGTGGACGCGGCGATGGCCGCGTCGGCGGCCAGTTCCTCCAAGTAGTCCTGGGCGTCCAAGGCGGCCTGGGCGCCGGTGCCGGCGGCGGTGATGGCTTGGCGGTACGTCCGGTCCACCACGTCCCCGGCCGCGAACACGCCCGGGATTGACGTCGCCTGGTGTTGGGCGTTGCCCGGCTCGTCCGGGGCCGAGGGCCCGTCGACAATGATGTAGCCGTCCTGGTCCAACGCGAGTTGGTCCTTGAACAGGTCCGAGTTCGGGGTGTGGCCGATCGCCACGAAGATGCCGTGGGCGTCCAGGCGCCGCGATTCGCCGGAGCGCAGGTCCCGCAGGGTGACGCCGCTGACGGCGCCCTCGCCGTGGATCTCCTCCACGACGCAATGCCAGGCGAACTCGATCTGGGGGTGGGCCAGGGCCCGTTCGGCCATGATCCGGGACGCCCGCAACTCGCCGCGGCGGTGCACAACCGTCACCTTGGAGGCGAACTTGGTCAGGAAGACGGCCTCTTCCATGGCGGAGTCGCCGCCGCCCACCACCACGATTTCCTTGCCTTTGAAGAAGAACCCGTCGCAGGTGGCGCAGTAGCTGACACCGCGTCCGCCCAGCCGTTTCTCCGACTCCAGGCCCAGCTCTTTGTAGGAGGATCCCGTCGCGATTATCACCGCGGCCGCCTCGAAATGCTGGCCGCCCAAGGTCTTGATCTCCTTGACGGGGCCTTCCAGCGCGACTTCCACCACGTCATCGAACACCAGCTTGGCGCCGAACCGGGTCGCTTGGCTGGCCATCCGCTCCATCAACTCGGGGCCCAGCACGCCGTCCGGAAAGCCCGGGTAGTTCTCGACCTCCGTGGTGTTGACCAGGTTGCCGCCGGCCGTCACCGACCCGGCGATCACCGTCGGCTCGTAGCCCGCGCGGGCCGCGTAAATCGCCGCCGTGTACCCAGCCGGACCTGAACCAATGATCACAACCTGCTCCACAACCAACTCCTTCAACGAACTCTTAGGTGACAACCCCAACGACCGGCGCGACACCGGGACTCAAGGGTACGCCAAGGTTGATCGCGCCGACGAGCGCCAGGATAACCAGCCCCAAGCACACGCAAGCGACCACCACCGCGATGAATGTGATGACGGGCCACCAGTTGCGCGTGGCCGTCACCTCGGGCGCCTGGGGTTGCGCCGGCAAGACATTATTGAACGAAGGCGCTTCGACGTCAAACAATCGGCGTTCGCCCCCAGCCGGGGTGGCGGGCACCGGCGCGGTTGGCGCCGGCAAGCCTTGGGGGGTGCCCGATGCCGTTCCCCCGCCCGCCGTCGCCGCCAAGAGTTGGTCCGCGACCGGCTCGGGCGACCACGTTTCGATCGGCTCCTCGACGGGGGCGGCCTCCGGTTGCGTGGAACTGGCCCAGTCGCGACCCGCCAAGAGGTCCACGGCCTGCGGGGAGCTTGGCGCCGCCATTCCCTCCAGGACCTGGCGAACCTTTTCGTCACGGGGTCCGGGCGGCACCTCGTCCCGCCTGATAGGCGTGGCCAGAGGGCCGGGACGGGGCAATTTGGCCCGATTCAGCGGCCGGTCGTAGTAGGCGGGCTCGTCTTCCCAGTCCTCGTCTTCTTCAACCGGGTCAAGGACTATGGTGGCGTCTTCGTCGGCGTCCCCCACCGCGACCGGCTCGTAGGTATATTCGTCATGGACCAGGGGCGGCACCGACGCCAAGACCTCGGCCAGGTCCTCCGGCAGCGGCGGCAGGGTGAACTCTTGCGGTTCGACGGGTCGCCTGGGGACCACTTTCGGGATGGCCGGACCGGGGGCGGGCGTTTCGGTCAGGTCCAGTTGTTCCGCCAACGAGGACAGGGCCGGGAGCGGGGTCGCCCTGGCCACCGGCCAGACCAATTCCTCTAGTCCCACCGGTTCGGGTTCGGCTTCATCCAAGTCTGCTGGCTCGTCCTCGAAGTCCCAGTCCTCTTCAAGGTCTTCGTCTCCATCCTCCTCGACGAACTCCTCCGCCAGGGCTTCGTCTCCGTCGAATCCGTCCTCGTCTTCAAGGCTGGCCTCAAGGTCCCATTCGGCCTGCGGCCGGAAGTCCGACTGAAGACCAGGCCCGGCGTTCGCCGCCAAATCCGGTTCGGGGTCCGCTTCGAAGTCTTCCCCGAGGTCCGCTTCGGGGCCGCCTACGCTGTCCGCGTCCGGGCTTTCCGTCATTCCCGGCGCGAGGTCCGCGCCGAGTTCCGCCAGGCCGGCGAACTCCCTCGCCGACCAGTGCCGCGTTGTCCCAGAGCCCGCGTCCGCGCTGGCCGGAGCCACAATCGCCTCGATCGCCGCCAGCCTGTCCTGGATGACGGCCTGGGTTGCCAGGGCCGCCACGTCGGCGTCCGTTGGCCGCAACGGCCGGGCGCCCGCTGGAAAACTGGAACGGACGGGATCCTCGGCGGGCAGGACCGCCTCCGCCCCGGAGCCCTGGTCATTGGGCTCCTCCTGGTCGGAGTCAGCCGAACCGGTTGGCTGCGCGGGCGGCGCCGCCTCGCGCGGAACCGGACTGCGGACAAACGCCGAATAGGGCAGGCTGATCCGCACGGTGGGCCAAATGCCGAGGTCTTCGACCACCTGGGCGGCGTCAGCGGGCCCCACCCCGCCGGTCGCCAGCGCCACCGCGCACAACGTGTTGAGGTCGCCGGGGACGCCCGAGACCAACTCGATCGGCGCGACGGGATTGCCCTCCCACAGCGGCGGCGGCGGCATGACGCTGGGGGTCTCACCCGGCCAGCGGGCCGTCAGCGCGGCGTACAGGATTGACACCAGCGCTTTGGCGTCTGCGGCCGCCGAGCTGACCGGGTCCTCATCCGCCCGGCCGCGAGCGGCCGCGTCCCAGGCCATGCCGCCAATCCTGACCGTGTCGCCCTTGCCCAAGAAGATCAGTTCCGGCCGCAGCGCCAGGTGGTGCACGTCATGCGCGGCCGCCTGGGCCAGCGCGGTGGCCACTTCGCCCGCCACCGCGCGGGCTTGGGCCGCTGGGAGCGGCCCCACTTCGGCCAGGGAAACGCCGTCCAGCGGGGCCGTCAACACGAACGAAATCCCGGAATAGCGTCCGGCGTCAATGATCCGGACTATCCGGGGGTCGTCAACCAGGGCCGCGCTGCGAGCCGCGTCAACCGCGTCTTCCGTGTGGTCGCCCGTCAGCAGGTGCACCTCGGTCTGACGCGAGAGGATCTTGTCGGTGGCGCGGAAGCGTTGCGCTCCCGGCAAGTTGGAAAACAATTCAGCGTCAAGCTGATAGCGACCCATTAGCAGGTCACCCATGTCGAGGTCGGGGCGCGACGATTTGGAATCCATGACCCTAGTTACTCCCGTTGGTGGTGCCGGTCATCTCAGTCATACTAGCGGCGCGGTCCCCCCGTAGTCCCAGACTGGCCGGGGCCGCCTCGGCCCCGGTTCGCCAGGCTGCGCCGGGACGCGGCCAGCCGACAACGCCCCCCGCTCTGCCCGCAGGGGCGTCCCCCTGTCCGGGGCCGTCCTCGGGTCTATTGGGACCAAGCTTTGAAGCGGCGCAGCCGTAGCGAGTTGGAGACCACAAACGCCGAGCTGAGCGCCATCGCCCCGCCCGCGATCAACGGCCCCAGCAGCCCAAACGCCGCCAGCGGCAGCGCGGCCGTGTTGTAGGCGAAGGCCCAGAACAGGTTCGACTTGATGATCCTGAGGGTCGCCTGGGACAGCCTGATCGCGTCCGGCACGGTCCGCAGATCGCCCCTCACCAGCGTCAGGTCGCTCGCCTCGATCGCCGCGTCCGTGCCGGTGCCCATCGCCATGCCCAGGTTGGCGGTGGCGAGCGCCGCCGCGTCGTTGATGCCGTCGCCAACCATGGCCACGGTGGCGCCGTCACCCTGGAGGCCCTTGATCACGTCGACCTTCTGACCGGGGAGAACACCCGCGATCACCCGGTCAATCCCGACCGCGTGGGCAATCGCCTCCGCCGCCTTCGGGTTGTCCCCGGTCAGCAGCACCGGCTCCAGCCCCAGCCGCTTGAGCTCCGCCACCGCTTGCGCCGAGGTCGGCTTGGGCGAATCCGCCACCGCGATGATCCCGCGCACGCGCCCGTCCCAGCCCACGGCCGTCACCGTCTGCCCGAGCTTTTCCGCCTGTCCCTGGGCCGTGGCCAGAGTCTCGCCCAAAGCCAAGCCTTGGTCGGTCACCCAGCCGGGTTTGCCCGCCCAAACCGTCACGCCTTCGACCACGCCGCGCACTCCCCGCCCGGGGGCGGCGGAAAAGCCGGCCACCGGCGGCAGTTGCGCTGGAGGGCGGCGGGGCCCGGGGAGCGTCCCGTTCTCGGCCGGACCCGGGCGGGACGCGATGCCGGTTCCGCCGACGGCCGGACCCGCGCCCGGCGCGGGAAAAGTCCCGGCCGGGTTCGGGCCGGACGCCGGAAGCACCCGGTTCTCGGCCGGACCTGCGCTGGTTCCGCCGACGGCCGGACCGGCGCCCGGCGCGGCAGAAGTCACGGCCGGGTTCGGACCGGACGCCGGGAGCGCCCCGACGGCGGGCGGGTTGGGGCTGGGGGTTGGGGGGACGGCATCGTGCGTGGCGTATTGCCTGATGGCGACCGCTATGGGGTGTTCGGAGGCGGACTCGACCGAACCGGTCAGGCGTTCGAACTGGGCGGAGTCCTGGCCCTCGGCGAGCGTCACGCCCGCGACGGCCATGCGGCCGGTGGTGACGGTGCCGGTCTTGTCGAGGACCACGGTGTCCACGCGACGCACCGATTCGAGCACCTCCGGGCCCTTGATGATGATTCCCAACTGGGCTCCGCGACCGGTGCCGACCAGCAGCGCGGTCGGGGTGGCCAGACCCAGCGCGCACGGGCAGGCGATGATCAGCACGGCGACAGCCGCCGTGAACGCGCGGGTGGGCTGGCCGGTGGCGATCAGCCAAGCGGCCAGCGTGACCAGCGAGATCGCCACGACGATCGGGACGAACACCCCGGAAACGCGGTCTGCCAGGCGCTGGACTTGGGCTTTGCCGCTCTGCGCGCCCGCCACCAAACGCGCGATCTGCGCCAGGGCGGTGTCCGCGCCAACGCGGGTGGCCTGGACCACCAGGCGGCCTTCGACAGCGATCGTGGCGCCGGTCACCGGGTCGCCGGGACCGACCTCGACGGGGACGGACTCGCCGGTCAGGAGCGAGGCGTCGACGGCGCTGGAGCCCTCGCGGACCACGCCGTCAGTCGCGATCTTCTCACCTGGGCGGACCAAGAAAAGGTCTCCTACCTGCAACTTCTGGACGGGGACCGGCCGTTCGGGGCCGCCCGGGCCGTCGGGGAGCAAAGTGACGGTCTTGGCCCCCAGGCCGAGCAGCGCGCGCAGCGCGGCGCCCGAACGACGCTTGGCGCGGGCCTCGAAATACCGCCCCGCCAAGATGAACACCGTCACCGCCGAGGCCACCTCAAGGTAGATCTCGGCGCGGTCGCCGCCCACCAAGGTGAACTCCATACGCATGCCCGGCATCCCCGCGCCGCCCAAGAACAGCGCCCACAGCGACCAGACGAACGCGGCGCTGACGCCCAGCGAGATCAGGGTGTCCATGGTGGCGGCGCCATGGCGCAGATTGGTCCACGCCGCCTTGTGGAACGGGAAGGCGCCCCAGACCGCCACGGGGGCCGCCAGAGTCAGCGACAGCCACTGCCAGTAGGTGAACTGCAGCGGCGGGATCATGGCCAGGGCCAGCACCGGGACGGTCAGCGCCGCGCAGATGACCAGGCGTTGACGCAGGCGGGCGGCCGGATCCGGCTCTGCGGCCTGTCCGCTCTCCGCGCTCGAAGCGTCCGAGTCCGCGCCCGGCGCCCCGCTCGAGGCGTCCGCCCCAGGGGTGCCGCCAGACGGCTGGATTTGCCGCGCGCCGTAGCCGGCCGCTTCGACAGCCTTGATCAAATCCTGGGCGGTGACGCCGTCCTCGACCTGCACGGCGGCGGTTTCCAGCGCCAGGTTGACGCTGGCCTTGACGCCCTCCAGCCGGTTCAACTTCTTTTCGATCCGTGCCGCACAGGCCGCGCACGTCATCCCCGTCAGCGCCAACTCCACGGTGCGCGGTTCGGCTTGGTCCTCGAGCTTCAGGGGGGTGGCCAGCATGCCATCCAACCTACGGACCGCGGGTATGCGGTTGCCGCTGTTTTCGATCAAGGTTCGATCAAGCCGCTTTCATATGGCTGAGGAGCGAGGAAGGCGTTAGCGCTGCGGGTCGGGTCCGGTCGGGGCGGGTCGCCTGTGCCGGGCCTTGCTGGCCCACATCGGCCCGTTCGGGCTGCGGCCGGCACAGTGCCCAAGGCAGCCAAAGAGGGTCAACCATGCTCACCAGCCGAGGCGGGCCGGCGCAGGCGCGCGAGGAGCGGGCGCGCGAAATCCGCCAACTGGGTCACTCCCAACAGGCGCAGCAGACCGACATAGGACACGGTGATGAGGAGGCCCACCACCACCAGGGCCGCCAGCGAGGTGGCCAGGCTGGCCGCGCCACCGCCGGGGAACAGGCTCAGCGCCAGCCAGCCAACCTCAGCGCTGAGGCACGCGGCGGCGCCCGCCCGCAGGTGCATCCATCCCAGTTCGCGGCCGTCAATCCCGTCCAGCCGGTCCCGCAACGAGGAAAGGCGGAGAATAGCGCCGGCTAGGAAGGAGAGGGTCTGCCCCAGGCCAATCCCCGTCACCCACCACGCGGGCGGCAGCAACCAGAAGCTCACCAGCGAAAAGCCCGCGAACAACAACGACATGGGGATCTGCAGGGCCAACAGCGTGCGGCCGTCTTCCAGCGCGAAGAAAACCCGTTTCACCAACAGGGTCATGCCCAGCGGGACCAGCCCCAACGACATGGCCACCACCGGCCCCACCAGGGCACCCACCTCCGGCAGGCTGATGCCCGGTTGCAGGACGCGCCCCAGCGGCAACGCCAACACCACCAGCAGGGCGGTGAACAGGAAACTGAACGCGCTGGTGGTCATGATCGCGTAGGACAGGTCCTGCCGGACCAGTTTCAAGGCCCCCGCCTGCACGTGTTCGCTCATGCGGGTGAACAAGGCCGTGGTCAAAGAAACCGTGATCAACGAATGGGGAATGATGTAGATGCTCAGGGCCAAAGTCAGGATCGCGTTCGAGGCGACCGTCTGACCAGGCGCGGCGTCCTGAGCGGCCGAGGCCAGCCGGATCGCCACCCACATTGCGCCCTGGCTGAACACCAAAGACAGCGCCGTCCAGCCGGTCATCCGCGCCGCCCGGCCCAGCCCAAAGCCGCGAAAACCCCAGCGCCAACGGGGGCGCAGCCCCAACCGGGCCATTGGGCCGACCAGGATCAGGGCTTGGACAGCTATCCCCAACGTGGCGGTTCCGGCCAGCAGCAGGGTCTGGCCAGTCCCCCACCAGGCGGCCGAGGCTTGGCCCGCCGCCGGTCCCGCTCCCCCAGCCCCAGCAGACACCGCGTGGTAGCGGCCGAAGGCGGCGATGAACACCCCGAAGCCGAGAATCGAGACCGCGTTGTTGGCCACCGGCGCCCACATCACCACCCCGAACACGTTGCGGGCGTTGAGCACCTGGCTCCAGAGGAGATAAATGCCGTAAAAGAAGACTTGCGGCAGACACCAATACGCGAACACCGTGCCCAGCCCAAGCTTTTGCGCGTCCCAGTCCTGGGTGAACAGAGTCAGCCAGAACCCGGCCGAGACGGTCAGCAACACGGTCAAGGCGCCCAGCAGCACCGTCGCCAGCGTGAGAAGCCGATGCACAAACTCCTCGCCCTGGCCCCGGCCAAAAGCCCGCACGATCTGCGGCACCAAGACCGCGTTGAGCACGCCCTCGGCCAAGATGGCGTAAAAGAAGTTCGGCAGGGTGTTGGCGGCGTCGAAGGCGTTGGCGGCCATGGTGCCGACGCCGATCGCCCCGCCCAGGACGGCGGCCCGCACCATTCCCGCCACCCGCGAGGCGGCCGTGCCGGACGCCATCGCCAAAGTCGAGCGCCCAATCGAAGGCGCCGCCGCCATGGGCTCCCGTTCGTTTCCCGCCGGAGACTGATCAACGGCACCCCGTGGCGCGGCCCGCGCGCCGGAAGCGCCGGGAAGACCGGAACGGGGCGAAACCGGTGAATTGGGAGCGCCGGTTGGCTCGCTCGCGCCGGCCGAACCCTTCCGGCCACGCCGCCCCGGCTTGGCGGGCTGGGCCGGCCGGTGGCTTTGCGCCCAGCGCCGAGCCGGGCGGGCGACCGAGGGGCGGTCCGGCGGCGGTTCACTCACGCAGCGGTACCTCCCGGAGGACTGGTCCCAGATCGGGACGTTCCGCCCGCACCAGCTTCCACACCAGGTTCCAGACCGAGTTCCGCACCAGCTTCCAGGCCGGGTTCCGCGTCGGTTTCCACGCCAGCTTCCCCGCCCCGCGCCCCGCCCCCGCGGCGCTGCCGCGGACGCGCCTGAGCCCGCCGCTTCTTCACCGTAGAGAAAATGCCGAACGCCAGGATCAGGGCCAAGATCCCGCCCGCGACGGCCGTGCCCACGGTCTCCCATTCGGCCTGCACCCGCATGGTCAAAGAGGCGGACTCGGCGACCGGGCGGCCCTCCGAATCAAGCAAGTCGACCCGCACCCGGAAGACGCCGTTGGCGACCGCGTGGACCGGCACCCGCGCCGTCACCAACGTGCCCGGATCCAGGTCCAGGCTGACCGGTTCGCCAGTCTGGATGGCCGTTGTCTGCGGGGTCAGATTCACCACCAGCCCAGTCACGGGCTCGTTGGAGGCGTTCCGGACGGTCACCGGCACCCGGCCGTCGTCGCTGATCAGATTGACGTCGCTGCCCGCCTCGACAGACACCGGCGGCACCGCCGTGGCGGCCTCGTCCAGCGCCACCGCCGCCGAACTGGCCCGGCTGGGCCCCGCCAGTGCGTTCGACAAGGGCGCCAACAGCGGCGGCAAAGAACGCTCCAAGTACGCTCCCGGATCCGGCGTCAAGGACGCGAACGCCATCATCCGGTCCGTCAAGGACACTATTTCGCGAAGCGAATCCGGCGGCAGGTCCGGCTTGGGCCTGAGTCCGCCTGTCTCCGGCAGTTCACCCCCAATGGGCGCGTTGACCGCCGCTGGCAACGGCGTTGACCGGACCCAGCTCGCCTCCGTGAGGACCCGCAGCAGGCCCCAGGCGCCCAGGTCGGGTTCCCAGCCGCGCGGCATGGCGACCACCGCCGAAGCCTGATAATCCTCCACCTGCGCCCGCTGCGCCAACCAGGCCGAGTCGGCCAGCACCTGGTTCGCCTCCAACCGCGCGCTTCCGCCGCTGGTCAACGCCTCGGTCAAGCCCGGGTCGACGGCAATCAACGCGGGCTGGCCCGCCCGTTTCGCCACCGCCCGGGGCACCGGCTCATCGAACTGATCGGGTGCCAGCAGGACGGCGCTGGAGCCCGCGTCCGCCATGAAACTGACGACGGCGCTGGTGGCCGGGCTGGCCGCCCAGGCGAGGCTCGCGGAGGTGCGGGCGGCTGGGACTTCTCCGACGGCATCGGACAAGGCGGACTGGCCGATCTCCCGGGCGGCCACCACCAAAGCGGCGGCGCTGGCCCCGGCCTGTGCCAACTCGGTTTCGTCGAGATCCTGGTACGGGAGCATGTAAACGGGCTTGCCCGCCTCAATGCCGTCCTTGACCGCCGTGACCAGCGCGTCAGCGTGAACATCAGACTCGGCGTCGCCGGCGGCCAGCAGCGCCGGATCAACCATCCAGGCGATCAAAGGGTCCGCACTGGCCTGCGCCACCCGGCCCAGGCGTTCCAGCGTCTGCGCCCTGGCTTCCCCCGGCGCCGCGGTCAAGCCTGCGGCCACGGAAAGGTTGAGGCGGCTCGTGACGTGCTCGGGCGGGGCGTAGGTGACGTAGGTGCGGTCGGCGGCCACCACCCCGCGCAGCGTCTCCAGGACCGCCGCCACGCCGCGGGGACCCCAACCGGGCTCGCCGTCTCGGATGCCCAGGTTCATGCTGTTCGGGCCGCTCGCCCTCTTCGTCAAGGTGAATGTCTGCGACTGTCCGGGCTGGATTTCCACATTCTCCGCCGTGTCGGCGATCCACGCCTCCTCGGCCACGTCTTGGACGCCCCTGTCGCACCAATCGATCAGCTCCTGCCGCGTCTCAAACATGTCCGAGGCGACCGACAGGTTCACGTTCCCGCGCCACACCTTGCCGGTCCGGTTGTCCACCCGCACCGTCATAGTCATGGTCTCTTCCGGGTCCGTCAGCACCGGCGTGGAACTCAGAATCCTGATGCTCGGGTCGTCGGTCTTGGCCGCCGCCGCCGGCCTGTCCGCTGCGGCGGCCTCCGCCACGCCCACGCAGCCCCGCGCCGGCCCAGCCATCAACCCGAGCACAGTGGCGGCCACGGCGACGCCAACTACCGTCTTAATCCAGGTCATTCCGCCCCGTCCAGCAGCCGCCGCGCCACCTGCACCAGACGGCGCTCGTTGGGATAGGCCAGGCGTTCCCGCAGTTGGTCCAACGGGACCCAGGCGGCGTCCTCCGCTTCCGCGTCCGGGTCGTCCTCGGCCGTCAACTGGCCACCCTGCGCCGAAAGAAGGTAATGGTGCACAATCTTGTGGACCCGGTGGCCCTCGCCCAGGAACCAATAGTCAATGGTGCCGATCCGCTTGATGACCTGCCCCTGGATGCCCGTCTCCTCGTGGATCTCCCGAACCGCAGCCTGCGCCGGGCTTTCGCCGGGTTCCAAGTGCCCTTTCGGCAGGCACCATTCCAGCCGCCCGCCCCGGTTCCGTCTGGCGATCACCGCCGCCTGCGCCACCCCGTCAATCGCGTCCACTACCAGGCCGCCCGCCGAGATTTCCTCGATCACCGGCAGCGGCCCCGCCCCGACAGGCGCCTGATGGTCACTGGACACGACAGCCAGCCTACCGAGCATCCAGGGCTTCGCTCCATCAACCGCCTGGCAGCGCCACTCAAAGCCGATTTCGGCCCGGCCTTGCGCCGCCCGCTCCGGCCCCTGGCTTCGGCCCTTGAGACATCCAGGCCGCCGGGGGAGGCTCTTGGCCCCGGCCCGCCCCGCCGTGGCCAACCGCCCGACGGCCCGCCGCGATGCGCGGAGTTCCCGCGCGCCGCCCACCGGTGATCGACACCACCGTCCGGGTGGTGTCGTTGCCGGGTGCCCCTCGCCCAATGCCGCCCGGCCCGGTCCCAACGTTTCCACTGGTCAGCGGGTTTCCCGCCTTCGAGGACGCCTCCGGCCGACACCCGCGATCGACACCACCGTTTGGGTAGTGTCGTTTTCGGGTGTCTCGCGCCCGACGCCGCCCGGTCCGGTCCCAACGTTTCCCCTGGTCAGCGGGTTTCCCGCCTTCGAGGCCCCCTCCGGCCAACACCCGCGATCGACACCACCGTTTAGGTGGTGTCGTTGCCGGGTGCCCCGCGCCCGGCGCCACCAGGCCCGGTCCCAACGTTTCCCCTGGTCAGCGGGTTTCCCGCCTTCGAGGCCCCCTCCGGCCAACACCCGCGATCGACACCACCGTTGAGGTGGTGTCGTTGCCGGGTGCCCCTCGCCCGGCGCCACCAGGCCCGGTCCCAACGTTTCCCCTTGTCAGCGGGTTTCCCTCTTTTGGGGCCGCGTCCGGCCAACACCCGCGATCGACACCACCGTTGAGGTGGTGTCGTTGCCGGGTGCCCCTCGCCCGATGCCGCCAGCCCGGTTCCAACGTTTCCCCTTGTCAGCGGGTTTCCCTCTTTTGGGGCCGCGTCCGGCCAACACCCGCGATCGACACCACCGTTTAGGTGGTGTCGTTGCCGGGTGCCCCGCGCCCGGTGCCGTCCGGCCCGGTCCCAACGTTTCCCCCGGTCAGCGGGTTTCCCGCCTTCGAGGACGCCTCCGGCCGACACCCGCGATCGACACCACCGTTTGGGTAGTGTCGTTTTCGGGTGTCTCGCGCCCGACGCCGCCTGGTCCCGTCCCAGCCTTTACGCGCGTCAGGCCATTTGCCCGGCGCGTCACGGTTGGTTTGAACGGTCCTTCTGTGGGGGGCTGGCCGGGACGTGGGCTTGGCGGAGCATCGCGCGCGTCAGCCACGGATGGAACAAGCTCACCACCGGCCAATAGAGCTGGCCCAGCGCGCTCTTCAACCTGAGCATGGTTGTGACCGTCACGCGGCCGCCGGCCGTCGCGATTCCGACCCGGAAGTCAAGGTGCTTGTCATCCACGCCCAGCACAACCTCGTCCGAACCCTGGTCAATCAGCGGGAAGCCAGTGTAAGGGGCGTCCTTCACCAGGCTGGTGGCCGGCGCCAGACCGAACGGGCGGACCAACGCGTCCCGCACCGCGAAGAGGGCCACAACCACCGGGGACAGGGAGATGACGGCGTGGGCCCACTCGACGGCATCGGCGGTCTCGTTTGGCTTGACCGACGCTGCCCAAGCGTCGACCGCGCGGAAGCCCTCACTGTGCCGCCAGAGCAACTGGCTGGGCGCCGGTTCCTCCTTGCGCGCCGCCCGCTCCCCCGGCTTCGCCAATTCCCAAACGGCCCAACCCAGGCCCAGGCCAATGAGCCCCGCCACCCCGGCAAACGCCCGCCGCCAAGCCAGGCCGACCATGGAACACCCCTTCCTCCTGAACAAGGCCCCACCAACCAGGATGCCACCGCGGCTCAGGGTTGACTCACACGCGCCAGGGCCAACCCGCACCCGTTGATAGATCGGCGCAACTATCACAAGCTGGATAGTTGGTTGCCGTGCTGCGCGACCCGGCCCTCGTGCCAACGGGACCCGCAGACGGGCGCGCAGGATGGCGGAGCCCCCGCGAAACCCAAGCCGATAGAGTTTTCCCCGTTCTGTTTGGCACCCTGGGCAGCGTGGCGCGTGTTTTAGTGGCCGGTGTCCTGATCATCGATGGAGAAACGGGACGGCGAAGACGCCAACCGTGCCCTGCTCGAACTCGCCCAGGATCCAGCCGGCGACGTGGGGGCAGCTGTCGCAAAGGCGTTGTCCCGCGTCAAATGAACGAGGTCCCTCGGTCCGTACTGGCGTGGGCCGTGCGACAAGCCGACTTCGGCCTGGAGTTCGAGCTCTCCCCGTCCGAATCCTTGACCGTAGCTCTGCGGCAAGTAGAAATCTCGTTCCTACTCAAGGCCGGTTCCCATGCCGCTGTCATGGAAGTGCTTGAGCAGTTGGCTTGGGATTCGCAGTCCAGCGCCCAGTTGGACAAGCAAGCGAAACTCAACATCCTTGAGGCGCTGCGCGGTTGCTGGGACGAGATCCACCCCTGAGCAGGCTTTCGCGCCCCGAGTCCAAGCCCGGGCCGGGCGCGGGCGCTGCGTCCCCGCTAGCGGGCGGGCTCGAATAGGCTTTGTTGCCGTGTCCCAACCAAAATCTGAGCTAGGCGGGGTGTTCGAGCGTGCGGCGGCGCACGTCATCGGGCAGATACCGAAGGAGGCCCAAGAACTGGGCCGGGCGTTCGCGGCCGAAGGCGCGGAATTGGCGCTGGTGGGCGGGCCGGTGCGGGACCTGCTGCTGGCGCGCGGGCTCGAAGACCTCGACCTGGCGACCAACCTGCCGCCGGAGCGGACCCTTGAGATCCTGAAGCGGTGGGCCTCGAAAACCTGGGAGGTGGGGCGCGCGTTCGGCACCGTGGCGGGGCGGCGGGGCGACACGGTGGTGGAGATCACGACCTACCGCACCGAGGAATACCAGCCGGATTCGCGCAAACCCGCGGTTACGTACGGGGACTCGTTGGAGGGGGACCTGTCGCGGCGGGACTTCACCATCAACGCGATGGCGGTGCTGCTGGCCCCCGAGCCGCGCTTCACGGACCCGTTCGGGGGGCTGCGGGACTTGGCGGCGGGGTTGCTGAGGACGCCGGTGGCCGCCACCCAATCCTTCGACGACGACCCGTTGCGCATGATGCGCGCGGCGCGGTTCGCCGCCCAACTGGGGTTCGACGTGGACGAGGACGCGGTCGCCGCGATGACCAAGCTCGCAGACCGGATTGAAATAGTCTCCGCAGAGCGGGTCCAGGCGGAACTGGTCAAGCTGATGCTGGCGCCCCAGCCGCGCCGGGGCCTTGAGCTCATGGTTTACACCGGCCTGGCCGAACATGTGCTGCCGGAGTTGCCAGCGCTGCAACTCGAAATCGACGAGCACCACCACCACAAAGACGTCTACGAGCACACGCTGACCGTGCTGGACCAGGCGATCGCGCTGGAGACCAGGCCCGATGGCGCGGTGCCGGGACCGGACCTGGTGTTGCGGTTGGCGGCGCTGCTGCACGACATCGGGAAACCGGCGACCCGGCGTTTCGAACCCGGCGGCGGGGTGTCCTTCCACCACCACGAGGTGGTGGGCGCGAAGCTGACGGCCAAGCGGCTCCGCGCGCTGCGCTTCGACACCGCCACCGTCAAGGACGTGTCCAAGCTGGTGGAGTTGCACCTGCGCTTCCACGGCTACGGGGAGGGCGAGTGGAGCGATTCGGCGGTGCGCCGGTACGTCACGGACGCGGGGCCGCTGCTGGAACGCCTGCACCGGTTGACCAGGGCGGATTGCACCACGCGGAACCGGCGGCGGGCGGAACGGCTCTCGTTCGCGTATGACGACTTGGAGCGGCGGATCGCGGAGTTGGCGGAGCAGGAGGAGTTGCGGGCGATCAGACCCGACCTGAACGGTGACCAGATCATGGCGATCCTGGGGATCAAGCCCGGCAAGGACGTCGGCCGGGCCTACCGGTACTTGCTGGAACGCCGCCTCAACGAAGGCCCGCTCGGCGAGGAGGCCGCAACCGAGGCCCTGAAGGAATGGTGGGCGGGACAGCGTGCGTGAAGAGCTCCGGCAGCAGGCCCATCCCAAGATCCGGTTCGTGACCGAATTGGGCGGCGAGCGCAGAGCCGCGCTTTCCAACGGCCCGCAGGTTTGGACCGTGGCCGAAGCCTGGCTGGCCCACACCGGCGGGGACCGGGATGTGGCGACCGTGGCTCACTCGACTGGCCTGACAACAACCGAGGTCGAAGCGGCGCTGGCCTATTGGGCCGACTTCCGCGAGGAGATCGACCAGCTATTGGCACGGCAACGGCAGGCCCAAGACGACGCCCTGGCCGCTTGGGAGCGCCCTGAGGCGCTCAACTCCGCCTGAGCACAAATCCTCGCTCAACGGAAGTCAACGTCCCACGGCGGGCCGCCTAGCAGCGCGGCCGCCGGCTCCCGCCTATGGGTTCCCAGGCCAGGTTGCCAGCGCCGCCGTCGTCCCGGCCGCCGCCAGCAGCAATAGGGTGGCAAGCCAGCGGGCCAGCGGGGTCCAGAGCAGGCCGCGCAAGATGGTCCGCAAGCCCTGGCGGGTTTCCGCCGCAGACGGGCCCCACCAGGCCAGCATCAGTCCGACGGCCACGCACACGGCCGCCGCTTGCGGCTGAGCCTGGCCCACCCCGACCACGTTTACCGCCACCGCGTAGCCAGCCCCGCCGATCGCGCCCGCCAGAGCCAAAGCCGGGATGGACCCGCCCAGGCCCCGCAAGAAATACCAAGGCAGTGCCAAGACCGTGCGCGTCCGGTCGGAGGGCCGCGGCCCCCGGCGGTAACGCCGCGCCGCCACCGACTCAACCCCCACCCAGACCGCGCGCGCCACCACCAGGGCGCAGGCCGCGACCCCCACAGCCACCCACGGCCAGTGCAGCGCCGCCGCGCTGAGCAGCGCCCACAGCCCAAACGTTAGGGCACGTGCCGGCTGCGGCGGCGACGGGTAGGGCTGGGGTGGGGGGACGGCATCGGCGGCGTTTGCAGGAGACGCCCCGGACGGCGGGTACGCGGGCGCCGGGTAGGCCTCCCCCATGCCCGATGCCGTCTCCGCGCCCCCAGCCCCCACCCGCCCGTCGCTGAGCCACGTTCGGTAGTCGACCCGGCGCGGCTCGCGCCAGGGCGGCTTGACGGGTTCCGTCCACAGGGCGTCCCGTGGGTCCAAAGCGGGCTCGGTCAGACCTTCCTCAAGGACGGGGGCTACCCGCGTTGGCGGCAGCCGCTCCGCACCCAGCCCGTCCACCACAGTGTCCACCGGGTTGATCGCGGACGCGAGCTCGGAAAGGCCGAGGCGGCGGTCCGGGTCGGGGGTCAGCGCCTGTCTGAAGGCTTTGGCGATACGGGGCGGCAGGCCCTCCACATCCGGCACGCCGTCCAGCACCCTCGCGAGCACCGCCTCCACCGCGCCCGTGCCGAAAGGCTGGCGCCCGGTCGCGGCGTTGAGCAGGAGCGCGGCGGCCGCCCAGCGGTCGGATTCGGCGCTCGGGTCGGCCCCCCGCAGGAGTTCCGGCGACACGAAGCCGGGCGTGCCCGCCACCAGGCCCGCCGCGGTCAACCGGCCCGCACCCGTGTCTTGCGCAATCCCGAAGTCGATCAGAACCGGCCGACCGTTCTTGTTCAGGACCACGTTGGACGGCTTGACGTCTCGGTGGAGCACCCCGGCGGCGTGGACCGCGTCAAGAGCCCAGTCGAGGTCGCGGGCCAGGTCCGCCAGCTGTTCCGGTGTCCAGGGTCCGTGGGCGGTGATGTCGCGGGCCAGGGAGACGCCTTCGACCAGTTCGGTGACTATAAAGGCCTCCGCGCCGTCCAGTTCGGCGTCCACCACCTGGGCCACGAACGGGGAACGGATGGCGCGCTGGGCGGCGACTTCGCGGCGCAGGCGCTGGCGCGAGGCGGGGTCTGCGGCCGAATTCGGGTGGAGGAGTTTGAGGGCCACAGGCAGCCCTTCGGCGTCCCGCGCGCGGTAGACAGTCCCCGACGCGCCCGAACCGAGCACCCCGGCCAGCACGTAGCCGCCCAGCTCGGTGCCGATGGGCAGGGTCATGGACTGCATTTGTTCAACTTACCGTCCGTGCCGTCTGGTGGGCCGCAAGGCGCGGGCGGCCGCGCCGGGGCGGCCCTTCGGCTTCGCGGCTCGGCCGCCGCGCGGGGCCCCTGCCGAAGGGTCCATCCGCGTGTCGCGCGTCCACCTCTGAGTGGCGAAGAGGCTGGTGGGAACGCTGTCAGAGGCAGTCGATAGGTTTCTTGCATGTCGACTTCGAGGGCTTCGGCCAAGGGTTCAAAGGCCAGTTTCCGGTGCTCGTCTTGCGGCGCCCAGCCACCCAAGTGGACCGGCCGCTGCGGCGGCTGCGGCGAGTGGGACACCATCGCAGAAGTGGCCCCCGCGTTGGCGGTTGGCGTCGGCCCGTCCGGGGGACTGCCGCCCGCAGCCTTGATGCCGATCACCGAAGTCGCGGCCGGGGAGGCGGCGCCCTGGCCCACTTCGGTGGGGGAATTGGACCGCGTGCTGGGCGGGGGGATTGTGCCCGGCTCGGTGGTGCTCCTGGGCGGGGAGCCGGGGGTGGGCAAGTCGACCTTGCTGCTGGAGGTGGCGGCCAAGGCGGCGGCGGGCGGACGCAAGGTGGTCTATCTGACGGGCGAGGAGTCCGCCAGCCAGGTGGCGGCGCGGGCGGCCCGGATCGGGGCGGCCCATCCCGGAGTCAAGTTGGCCACGGTCACCGAGTTGGGGCAGGCCTTGGCCGTGGTGGCGGCGGAGGCCCCGGACTTGCTGGTGGTGGACTCGATCCAGACCTTGAGTTCGGCCGATTTGGACAGCGCCCCCGGCGGCGTCACCCACGTCCGGGCGGTGACCGCCGCGCTGGTCGCCGCGGCTAAACAGGGCACCATGGCGTGTCTGCTGGTCGGCCATGTCACCAAGGACGGGCTGGTGGCCGGGCCTCGCACTTTGGAGCATCTGGTGGACGCGGTAGCCATGTTCGAGGGCGACCGGCATTCCGCTCTGCGGCTGCTGCGGTGCACCAAGAACCGGTTCGGCTCGGCGGATGAGGTCGGCTGCTTCGAGATGACGGAGGACGGCATCCACGAGGTGATCGACCCGAGCGGGCTGTTCCTGGCCGGAGGCGACCCGGCCACGCCGGGGGCGTGCACCGGCGTCATGATGGAGGGGCGCCGACCCATGGCGGTGGGCGTCCAAGCCCTTGCCGTCCTGGCGGTCGGATCGAATCCCCGCCGGACCGTCTCCGGGCTGGAGTCGCCCCGCACGGCCATGCTGCTGGCCGTGCTGGAAGCCCGCTGCGGGCTGGACCTGCGGGCCCGCGACGTGTACGTCGCCACGGTGGGCGGCATCCGCTGCCAGGATCCGGCCACCGACCTGGCGGTGGTCTTGGCCGCCGCCTCCGCCCACTTCGAGCTGGTGGCGCCGCCCGGCCTGGTAGCCATTGGCGAGGTGGGGTTGGGCGGCCAGCTAAGGCCCGTCAAGGCGCTGGCCCGGCGGCTTGAGGAAGCCAGCCGGTTGGGCTTCAGCCAAGCCGTCATCCCCGCCGGGGTCGCTCCCCGGCTGGGTCCGTCCGGCGGCGACCTCGAGTTGATCGAGGTGGCCGAGGTCCATCAAGCCTTGCGACTCCTGCAACCGACGGGGGCGATCGCCATGTAGGGCTATAGAATTCTGGCCAGCCACCCATTTGCCAGGAGTCCTTTCGTGTCCGCCAAAGCCAGCCAGCAGTCAGCCGCCGAGCTTCTGCGCGCAACCCTTGAAGCCGTCGCGCCCGGCACTGAACTGCGCGGAGCGCTTGAGCGGATCGCCCGTGGACGCACCGGCGGGCTGATTGTTCTGGGTTTCGACCCGGTGGTCGACTCGATCAGCTCTGGCGGTTTCGAGCTGGATGTGCCGTTCTCAGCCACCCGGTTGCGCGAGCTGTCGAAGATGGACGGCGCGGTGGTGCTGGACTTCGAACGCGGGCGGATTGTCAGGGCCGCAGTACAACTACTGCCCGATCCGTCCATCCCGACCAGCGAATCCGGGACGCGCCACCGCACCGCCGAACGGGTCGCCAAGCAGACTGGGTTCCCGGTCATCTCCGTGTCGCAGTCCATGAACATCGCGGCCTTGTACGTCCACGGCATCCGCCATGTGCTGCTGGACCCCGAAGAGTTGGCGGCGCGGGCCAGCCAGGCTTTGGTCACGCTTGAGCGCTACCGCGCCCGGCTGGAAGAGGGTGCCGCCAACTTGACCGCCCTCGAGGTCGAGGACCAGGCCACAGCCCGCCAGGTGGCCGAGGTCGCGGGCAGCCAGGAAATGGTTTGGCGGATCGGCCAGGAGATCGCCGACGTTTTGACCGAGTTGGGCACGGCCGGGCGGCTGCTGCGCATGCAGTTCGAGCAGGCGATCGCGGGCGTTGAGCAGGACCGCCGGCTGTTGGCGCGCGACTACGTGCGCGTTTCGCTCCCCGGGGCGACTGCGGAACCGGACCGGACGGCATCGGCGGACGCCTCCCCGGCCGACCAAGCGGTGGCCGACCCGTTGGCGGCGTTGGCCGCCTTGCCGACCAACGCGTTGATCGAACCTGAAAAAGTGGCATTGGCGCTGGGCCTGATCGACACGCCAACGGACATAGAAATCCAAGTCAGCCCCCGCGGGTTCCGGTTGCTGGCCGCGGTGCCGGGGCTGGACGGGCGGACGGCGGAGGCGATCATCGGGCGCTTCGGCTCGCTGCAAGAGATCCTGGGCGCGGGGCTCGACGACCTGCGGGCGGTTCCCGGCCTGGACCGGCCCAAGGCGCGGACCATCCGCGAAGGCCTCTCACGGATCGCCGAGACGGCGACCCTCGAAAGATTCGTCTGATTTGTTGTGGAAGGATCGGTCTATGGATCACCAACTGCCTTCCGACCGGTACGGTGACCGCGAGCTAAGCTGGCTGGCCTTCAACCAGCGCGTCCTGGAACTGGCCGAGGACCAGGACCTGCCGCTGCTTGAGCGCGTCCGTTTCCTCTCGATCTTCAGCTCCAACCTGGACGAGTTTTTCATGGTCCGGGTGGCCGGCCTGCAACGGCGGATGGATGCGGGGATGGCGGTTGTGGCCGCGTCCGGCCTGACGCCGCGCCAACTGATGGACGCCATTCAGAACCGGACCCATCAGCTGGTCGACCGCCAAGTCCAGTGCTTCGAACAGCGCATCCAACCGGCCCTGGCGGCCGAGGGCATCACGCTGGTGCGCTGGGACCAACTCGAAGAACACGAGCATGACCGCCTGGGTAAGTTCTTCCGCAAACAGATCTACCCGGTGCTGACGCCCCTGGCGGTGGACCCGGCGCACCCCTTCCCCTACATCTCCGGCCTGTCGCTGAACTTGGCGGTCATTCTGACGGACGACAAGGGCAAGACGCACTTCGCGCGGGTCAAGATCCCCGAAACGCTGCCCCGGTTCGTGGCCGTGGACTCCAAGGGCAAACCCCGCGAACCGGCTGTGGCGGACCTGGCGAAAGGGCCCACGTCGTTCGTGCCGATCGAAGACGTGGTGTCCAACCACCTGAGCGAGCTGTTCCCCGGCATGGAAATCAGCGGGGTGCACACCTTCCGGGTGACGCGCAACGAAGACGTGGAAGTCGAAGAGGATGACGCGGAGAACCTTCTCAAAGCCATGGAGCGGGAGTTGCTGCGCCGCCGCTTCGGACCGCCCATCCGGCTGGAGGTCGCGGCGGGCATCTCCGACCAGGCCAGGAAACTCCTGATCAGGGGTCTCCAGATCACCGACCGGGAGGTCTACGAACTCGCCGAGCCCCTGGACTACCGGGGCCTCAACGTGATCGCGGACCTGGACCGGCCCGACTTGCTCTACCCGCCGTTCGTGCCCACCACGCACCCGAACCTGGCGGAAGTCGAATCCGCTGAGCCGACTGACATCTTCGCCGCGATCCGGGCTAACGACCTGCTGTTACACCACCCGTACGACTCGTTCTCCACCTCGGTGCAGACCTTCTTGGCCCAGGCGGCGTCAGATCCGGACGTGCTCACGATCAAGCAGACCCTCTACCGGACTTCCGGCGACTCGCCCATTGTCGACTCGCTGATCGACGCGGCCCAGGCCGGCAAACAGGTGCTGGCCCTGGTGGAACTGAAGGCGCGGTTCGACGAGGAGGCCAACATCACTTGGGCGCGGAAGCTTGAGGAAGCGGGCGTCCATGTGGTCTACGGCGTGGTGGGGCTCAAGACCCACTGCAAGCTGATGCTGGTGGTGCGCTCGGAAACCGGGGGGCTCAGGCGCTACTGCCATGTGGGCACGGGCAACTACAACCCCAAAACGGCCCGGCTGTATGAGGACCTGGGCCTGCTGACCGCCGACCCGGAGGTGGGCCAGGACGTGACGCGGCTGTTCAACCAACTCTCCGGCTACGCGCCCGCCTCGACTTTCCAGCGGCTCCTGGTCGCCCCGACCTCGATCCGGTCGGGTCTGATCGAGCGAATCGACCGGGAGATCGCCAACCATGAAGCCGGCCTTGAGGCCTGGATCCGGATCAAAGTCAACTCGGTGGTGGACGAGGCCACAATCGACGCCCTCTACAAAGCCTCCGGCGCGGGTGTGCCCGTCGAAATGGTGGTTCGCGGGATCTGCGCCGTCCGCCCGGAGGTGCCTGAGTTGTCGGAGAACATCAGCGTCCGCTCCATCCTAGGGCGGTTCCTGGAACACGCCCGCGTTTACGCCTTCGCGAACGGCGGCGAGCCGGACGTGCTGATCGGGTCGGCGGACCTGATGCACCGCAACCTGGACCGCCGGGTTGAGGCGCTGGTCAACCTGCGCAACCCGGAGCACGTCACCGAACTGCTGGACATGTTGCGGTTGTCGATGAGCCCGGCGACGGCGGCCTGGGACCTCCAACCCGACGGCGTGTGGGTGGCGAACCGGAAGGATTCCGCCGGCCGCCCGCTGGAGGACATCCAGAGCGCCTTCATGGCCCGTCAGCGCCGGTCGGGAGCCAGAGTCCGTTGACCATCACGCTGCACAAGGCGAAGCCGTCGCTCGGGGGGACCAGGCCAGCCACGACTGGCTTGGACGCCGCCGGCGCTTTGGTTTGGCGGGTCCAGGACGCGCAGTTGGAGGTGCTGTTGGTGCACCGCCCGCGTTACGACGACTGGTCGTGGCCCAAGGGCAAGCTCGAATCCGGCGAAGACCTGATCACTTGCGCCTGGCGCGAGGTGCTGGAGGAGACGGGGCGCCAGGTGGTGATCGGCCGCCCGTTGCCGAAGGTCGCGTATCCGCTGGCCAGCGGCACCATCAAGACCGTCTACTATTGGGCGGCCCGCCTGGCGACCGATGCCGACAACCCCGCCGTCTGCGCCCGTCCGGCCCACGCCACCGCGTCCCGGACGGAGATCGACCGCACCCGCTGGCTGCCCGCGGACCAGGCGTTGCGCCGGCTCACCCGCGCGACCGACCGGGTCCCGCTGCTCAAGCTGATGCGCTATTACGAACGCGGCCAACTCGAAACCCGCCCGGTGGTGGTGATCCGCCACGCCCAAGCCGAGGACCGGGTCAAGTGGACCAAGCTGGACGGCCTGCGGCCCCTGACCGCGGAGGGCAGGGCCCGCGCACGGGGCGCCGCCCCGCTCTTGGCCGCGCTGGGCGTCCGCCGGGTCATCTCATCCCCGTGGACCCGCTGCCGGGGCACCGTTCGCCCGTTCGCGAACCGCGCCCGCCTGGCCGTCAACACGAACCGCTGGCTAACCGAATCTGCGGCGAAGACCAAGCCCGAGCGCGCCATCGGGCTCATGAAGCGGATCCTGCAGGGCGGCCCGCCGGTGGTCGTCTGCTCCCACCGCCCGGTCTTGCCGCTCCTGCTCAGCGTGGTGGCCGAACGCGCCGCCGGCAAAGTCCACCGCGCCCTGGCCACCGGCCCCCTCGCCACCGGCGAAGCCGCCATAGCCCACACCGTCCGCACCCGCTCCGGCAAAGTCAAAGTGGTCGCCCTAGACCGCGTCCGCCCCCCGCTGATCCACCGCCACCACTGAGCAAGATCTCCACGCCTCGCCCGCGCCGCGGCCAGCATGCCCTCTCGGGATCCCCGCCCCGAGGAACGCCGTCATCCCCAGATGGCGCTGAACGGCAGCGCGATTATCCGGTCTCCCAGTTCGCGGGCTATCGGCCCGGCGTGGAACACCACGCCGCGAACAAAGGAGTCCCCGAGTTCATCGCGGAGCCACATC
>JAITFE010000023.1 GCA_031281585.1 Bifidobacteriaceae bacterium
CCGAACGCGGTCGCCAACCGCACCCCCGCCAGCCCGGCGACGTCCACCGGCTCCCCGAACGCGGTGTAGTCCGACGCGGCGACCAAAGCGCCGTCCGCGTTGGTGACCGCCCGGATGGAACCCGTCAGGTCGCCGTGGAGGAACAACACGCCCGGCCCGGCCCCGCCTTCCGGGGCCCCGCCGGCGGCGGGGTGCTGGGCGAGGGGCGCGGTCCCCAGCCCGTACACGTACACGCTCTCCCCGTCGGACAGCATCGCCGCGACCGCGCGGGTCCGGTCCCAGGTGTACTCGGAAACCCCGGCAGCCTGCCCGTCCGGGCCGGTCCTCGTCGCGGACCGCAGGAGCCCGGACGCGTCGTAGACGTACTCCGCCGACCCCCGCCCCGGGGCGGCCACCCCCGTCAGGTTCCCGGCGCCGTCCCACGCGAAGGAGCGCGCGACGGCCCCGGATTGGGTCTCCGCGGTCCGGTTGCCGAGCGGGTCGTACCCGTAAACGACAGCCGCCCCGCCCTGGGCGGAGGACCAGGCCAAGCGGCCCGTCGCCGGGTCGTACGCCAGGGCCGTCCCGGTGTCCAGGGCCGTGACCGCCCCGCCCGGGGTGAACGACACCGCCGCCCCGGCCCCGTCCGGGCCGGTCACCCCGCTCAGCCTGCCCTGGGCGTCCCACCCGTACCCCGCCGCCGTGGACGCCGCCCCGGCCCCGTCCCCGTAACTGGCCTCCGCGGCGTCCAGCAAACCGGACGCGGTGTACGAGTACGCCAAATCCAAGACCGGCGCCCCGTCCGGGCCGACCGCGTTGATCCCGGTCACCTGGGAGTCCTGGTCGTACGAGTACGCGGTCTGAACGCCGTTCGGGTACGTCAAAGAGGTGACCCGCCCGTCCGGGTCGTACGAATACCGGTAAACGCCCCCGTCCGGGCCCTCAACCCCGGTCAGCCGCCCCGCCAGGTCGTAGGAGTACGAAACCTCCTGACCGCCGGGGTACCCCAAAGCGGCCAGCCTCCCCCACGCGTCGTACCCGTAGGACACGGCCCCGTTCGGGCCCGAAACCGAGGCGACCCGCCCCAACGCGTCATACGAATACGCCGTCCCATCCGACACGCCCACCAGCTGGGAGTACTGGTCGTACGCGTACACCACGTCCGCGGCGCCGTCCGGGTAGTCCACCGACGCGAGCCGCCCCAACTGGTCGTAAACATACCCGACCGTCGAGCCGTCGGGGCGGGCGACAGACGCGACCCGCCCGGCGGCATCGTAAACATACGAGGTCGTCCCCCCGGCCGGGCTCGACTCGCTGACCGGGCGCCCGTCCAAGTCGTAGACGGCCGTCCGGGTCCGGCCGTCGCCGTCCCGATAGGACACCGGCCGGCCGCCGGAGTCGTACCCCCAAGACACCACGGTCTGGGCGTTCCCCTGCCCCGTCGTCTGCCGGGCGACCAGCCCGGTCGTGGTGTACGCGGTGTTCTGGTAGCGCCCCTCCGGATCCGACACGCCCGTCAGGCGCCCGGCCTGGTCATAGGCGTACGTGGTCGCCTCCCCCGCCGCGCTCACCGTCGACACAACCCGGCCGGCCTTGTCATACGCGTAAGACGTCGTCGCCCCCGCCGGGGATGGAGCCCGTCAGGTCGCCGTGGAGGAACAGCCCCGCCGATGCCGTGCCCCCACCCCGTCCCAGCACGCCTGAGCCGCAGGGACGCCCGGAGCTGAGGACCGAACCGATCAACCCCGGCACCCTTTCAGGCCCGACGGGCACGCCGGCCGCCGCTTGCCGACATAATGGCCCCAAACCGGTTAGCCAAGGGAACACGGCCGCCGACCGCCCGGCCCGGCGTCGGCTCCCCGCGCGTCGCCTGACCCAGGAACCGATCCGCAGCCGCCCCACGAGGGCCACCGCCGGGACGGGGTTACATCAGGTCGGGGACCGGGTCGATGCTGAGCACAACGAACACCTGCCCGTCACGCCGGTTGAACACGAACCCGCCGCCCGGCGCGGCCTCCAAAGTGGCGCGCACTCTGGCCAATGACCCGTAACGGCCGTCCGAGCCCTTCGTGAACTTCACCCGGGAGCCGTTCTCCTGGACCACCACCACCGACGGCGCCGAAGCCAGGCTACCCGCGTACCCGTCGCCCGGCGTCAGGAACATCTCCAGGTTCGAACGCCAACCGGTGCCCATCAACCCCGGGTCGTGGCGGGCGAATGTCGAATAGCTCCGCGCCCACTCCAACGCCGGGCCCACCCCCGGAACCTCCAAATCCTTCGACGTCTCCCACCACTCCCCCGTCGCGGAGACACCGGATCCCCGTGGCAATTCCCCTGATCGTCCAAAGACGGGTTCTCCCCGCAGTGGAGCATCCACTCCAACTCCTCAACAGTCGCCCCCACCCAACCCGAAGACGCCCTGCACCACCCGCCCGCCGGGCCGTACTCGCTGTTGTTCTCGCAAACCTCGGCCCGGAACTGCCGCGCCGAGGAGTCGATCCGGTACCAGTCCACGGACGAGAAACCCGAACAGCTCCAAGACGAACGCGGGTCGCAATACCAGTTCAACCCGCCGGTTGAGTACACCTGGCGTTTGTACATAGCCCAATACGATTGGTCCGGCACCCCTGGGGTGGTCGTCATCCTCAACGACAACGCCCTGATGCAATCGTCGTCCGGCGCGGCCGGGCCGGTGTTCGAACCCCACCAATCCCACGACTGGTTCCCGCGCGGCAACACGCACAAATCCCGTTCGAACTCGGCGGTGAACGCGATGACTCCCGCTCCCGCGGCCGATAGACCCTCCGAGAGCATTGCTTGCACACCTGCTAGCGTTGATGACAGCAGAGGAGGCGCCATGAAACTCAGAACGCTCACGGTCCGGTCGTTGCCGGAGGACACTTACAACGAACTCAAGCGCGCGGCCGCCGCGCGAGGGCGCTCCATGGAGGCCGAGGCCCGGTTGATCCTGGTCGAGGCGGCCACGCGGCTGTCGCGCTGGAAAGCAGGCGCGGTGCTCGCCGACCTGTCTGGACCGGAGACGCTGGCGGACCTGGAGACGCCGTTTGTGCGCTCAGACGACCATCCGTCGGCGCGCCCATGAGACTGCTTCTGGACACCATGGTCGCGTCAGAGCTGCGGCGGGCCAGATCCGGGAAGGCGGACCCGGTGTTCGCGGCCTGGGCGGAGGCCGCGCCGCTTGACCAAGCTTTCCTCTCCGTCATCACCCTGCACGAACTCGAGGTCGGCTGCCTCCTCACAGCCAGGAAAGACCCCGCCCAGGGCCTGGTCTACAGCCGCTGGCTCGGCACGCTGGCCGAAGCTTTTGACGGGCGGATAGTGGACGTGACGCGGGAGGTGGCCTCAATCGCGGCCGCGTATCACGTTCCCGACCCGGCGCCGTTCGCGGACGCCCTGATTGGGGCGGCGGCCGCAGCCCTGAAAGCGGGGATCGCCACCCGGAATGTGTCGTATTTCGCCCGCTTTGGCCTTGCCGTGGTCAATCCGTGGGACGAATCCACCTGGTCCGGCGGGTCGGCGGCCTGACGGCCACCAGGCCGCCGACACGCCAATCAGCAAGGGAACCCGGCAAGCCGGCGACATTTACAATTCTTGACCCCCGCCACGGGCGCTGCCACCATCTTCGACGTGGCCGAACGGGCGAAGCGAATGCCGAACGCGCGAATGCGCTCCCGTTGTTGTTAACCGACGCGCTTCCTTTTCCCCAATAACCCGTTCTCGACTCGCGTCCGGCCGCCACCTGCCGGGCGTTTCCCAGGAGATAGCCATGAACCACTTGGCGTTGGCCGCCGACACGCCCACGTCCAGCTACGCCGACACGGCCGGCAAACTGCCCGGCTGGGCCCACCACGTCCGCTTGCCCGGCGGCCAGGTCATCCGCGAAGCCCGGCCGGATGAATACACCGCCGCCGAGGATCTGCTGGTCGCCGCCTTCACCACGGGGTGTTGGGTGTCCGAGGGCTACGAGCAGGGCCTCAGACGGCTGGGCCAGAGGGCCGAGGCCTGGCACATCTGGGTGGCGGTGGACGCCCAGGACCACCTCCTCGGAATTGTTTTGACGCCCAAGGTGGAGTTCTGGACCCCCGAGCATTTCACCTTCTCGGTCTTGGCGGTCGGCCCGGACGGGCGCGGCCTGGGCCTGGGGGCCGCGTTGACCAATCACGCCATCGCGTTGGCCCGCGCCTACGGGTTCCAGGTCATCCAGATCAATTCGAGCCCGCAGATGTCAGCCGCCCACCGGCTCTACTACGCCGAGGGCTTTGTCCGCCGTCCCGAACGTGAGACGGCCTTCGTGTCGCCTTACGACGAGCGCCTGTTGACCTTCACCTACCACGTCCCGGATCCGCTGCCCGAATCGCAGGTCATCCACGTGGAGCGCCGGCCCGGCCCGTCCGGCGGCCCCCCCTTCTGGCGGGAGCCGAACAAGTCGCTTTGGCCCGACCATCCCGCCGGCGCCGTGGACGTTTCCGGAGCGTTCGTTCCAGCAGCCCCGCCCGCCGATGCCGTGCGTCGCGCTGAGCGGATCATCACCCGTTTGGCGGCCCAAGGTCTTCTGGCAGAACAGACGACAAGCCCGGCCACGGAACAGCCCGTCGCCAGCGCCGACGGCGGCCCCGACGAGCCGCTGATCAAGCAGATCGTGGCCGATCTGGGCGTTGGCGCGCTAACCGCCTTGTGGTCGCCGGAACCGGAGGCCCGCACGGCCGCGGTCCGGGTGTTCTTCGCCCGCCTTGACGCGCTCAACCGGCGTTTGGCGGCAAACGGCCCGTTCTTGGGCGGCGAACGCCCCGGCCGCGCCGACGTCTACCTGTTCAGTCTCCTGCTGTCCTATGACCTGGGCTGGCGCGCCGGCTTCGCGGGCTTCGGCGCGGTCGCGGACTGGCCCCATGTGTGGCACCAGGCCCGCCTGGTCCTGGGCCTGGCGGCCTTGACGCCTGAGGAACTGGAGGCGGCCGGGCTCCTTCCCAACGCCCAGGGGAGCTACGCCGAGCCGTTCGGCCCGCTGCCCCAACCCGAGGGTCTGGGAGACGTCCGCGCCGGTTGGCTGGAACCGCCAGCCGAACTGCGGCGCCGCCGCCCGCCGCGCGACCCGTCCGTGCCGGTCCTCCCGTATCCGGGCGACTGGCCGGGCCAAGACCTCCAGGCCGCCCGCGCGGCACTCGACACAGCCGCCCAGAAAGTGGCCTTGGCCAGGCAGACAACCCCGCAGTCCGCAACGCGGCCCAAGAACCAGGCGGGCAACTCGGGCGCGGACCTGGCCGAAGGCCGGAGCGACGACTTGGCCGGAGTCTTGGCGGTGGATCTCCTCGGCTCCCTTGAGGAGCTCCTCTCCACCGCGGAGCCAATTGCAACGCTCGCCATCTGGCGGTTGTTCTGGGCACGCGTGGACTGGCTCAACGCCCGCTTCAAGGGCCGCCGGTTCTTGGCCGGCGACGAACCGGGCCCGGCCGACCAGGCGCTCGCCGCCATCCTTGACGCCTACCCCGCCGACCTCCGCGACTTTCCCCGCCTCCAGCACCGCACCAACCCAAACGGAAATGGGGACGGTACCTATTTCCCGCGGGAAATAGGTACCGTCCCCATTTCCGAGTAAAAGGAGAAAACACCATGGCAACGTTGACCGCAGAGCAAGAGCTTGACCTCAAGGGCAAACCGTTGAAGGTGGATCCCGGCAAGTTTCCGGAGACCACCACCGAACAGACCGAGGACGGCGCCTTCAGGCGCCAGCGCAACTGGTTCACCGCGCACTTCGGCGGGCCGGATTCGCAGTTCCCGGTGGAGCCGGGGCGCTACGTGCTGGCCGGATCGACCGGGTGCGGATGGAACCGCCGCCAGCAGATTGTGCTCAGACTGCTGGGCCTGAACGAAGCGGTCCCGTTCGCGCTGCTGACCGGCCGGGACGAGGACGGCTGGCTGATCGCCGAGCACGGCAACACCCTGCGCCAAGACTTTGGCACCAGCCGCCTGAACGACTTCTACCGGCGCACCGACCCGGACTTCCAGGGCCGGGGGACCTCGCCCACGGTGATCGACACGAAGACCGGCCTGGTGGTGACGAACAACTACCACCTGCTCAGCTACGAGTGGGAAACGGCCTGGGCGCCCTACCACAAGGCCGACGCGCCGGACCTGTACCCGGAGCCGCTGCGCAAGGAGATCGACCTCCTTAACCAGCAGATCTTCGACGACATCAACAACGGCACCTACAAGCAGATCTTCGCCACCAACCCGGCGGCGGCCAAAGCCGCGAAAGCGGTCTTCGAAGGCAGGCTCGCGGACTACGAGTTCCGCTTGAACTCGCGCCGCTACCTGTTCGGCCCGAACATCACCGACTCGGACGTGCGCCTCTTCCAGACGCTCTCCAGTTACGACCGGGGCTACCGGGTCGGGATTGTGAAACTGTTCGGCGAAGACCAAACGGTCCGCCTGGCGGATTTCCCTAACCTGTGGGCGTACGCCCGCGACCTGTTCCAGCAGGGCTTCGCGGATGAGCGCGAGCAGTACTTCCTGGGCCTTCTGCCTGGCCCCTCGGGCGAGTACATCGACCAGCGGCCGCCCGGCGGGGAACGCCCCAACCTGCCCTCCGGCGCGGAAGCGCTCGCGGCCTGGCAAGAGCCGCACGGGCGCGAACACCTGACCGGCTCGCCGTACTACTCGGGGCCGGGCGGCGGCGGCTCCTACGAACGCTGGACGTTCGCGTGACCGGGCGGGCGGCGCCGTCCGCCGGGGACGTGCGCTTGAGCCGCCGGACGCGGGGCAACGCCGCCGGCGGGCGGGCGGCGCCGCCCGCCGGGAGCGTTCGCCCGAGCCGCCGGACGCGGGGCGGTGCTGGGACGGGCCGCGCGGCATCGTCCGCCAAGAATGCGACCGAGACGTTCACCGCAAACCTAAGGAGAAGGCATGGCAATCCCCTCTGAGCTGGAAGCGGCGTTCCCCGACCCGGACGCAGCGCCAACGTTTGAATCCCCGTTCGCGCTGGTCGGCAACACGCCGCTGGTGCGGCTGACCAAAGTGCTCGAACCGGGCACGCAAGCCAAGGTCTACGTCAAGCTGGACCAATACAACCTGGGCGGGTCGTCAAAGGACCGAATCGGGATTGGGATCATCCGGGACGCGATCGCCTCCGGGGAGCTTCCCGACGGGCACCGGATCATCGACTTCGGGGCGGGCAACACGGCGATCGGCTACGCGTTGGCGGGCCTCGCCACGGGCCACCCGGTGACCATTGTCGCGAACGCGTCGCTGTCGCCGGAGAAGGCCAACCTGCTGCGCTTCCTCGGGGCGGAGATCATCCCCGGGCGGATCGACGTGCCGAGGGACCACCCCGAGAACTGGGCGTGCGTGGCGGAACGGCACGCCGACGAGGACCCCTCGACCTGGTGGGCCCGCCAGGAGTCCACCCCCGCCAACCCGTCGGCCCATTTCAATTCGACGGGTCCCGAAATCTGGCGCCAGACCGACGGCCAGGTGACGCACTTCCTGGCGGCCATAGCGACCGGCGGCACCGTCTCCGGGACCGGCCGTTACCTGCATGAACGCAACCCCCAGGTCCAGGTGATCGCCACCGACTTCGCGGACGGGCCGAACGCGAAGACCAACTTGTTCGCGGTGGCGGACAAGCTCGACGGTTGGGAGGAGCTGGAACACGACTGGGCCCGCAACATAGACCTCGACGTGATAGACCGCCTGTCGACCAGGCCCCGGCGCGACGCGATCGACTTCGGCTGGCGCTTGGCGCGGACCGAAGGGCTGTTGTTGGGTCCAAGCTCCACGCTGTCCGCCGCGATCGCCGTCGAATTGGCCGCCAAAGCCGCGCCCGATGCCGTCTTCGTCGTTTTTTCCGCCGATTCAGGCCGCGATTACCTCAGCCGCGAATACAACGCCGACTGGTTGCGGGCCAACGGCCACGCCGAAATCGCCGACGCGTATGCCGGCGCGCAGACGTGATGTGTTTGATGTGTTCCCCCCGTTTGTGACCATTGCGGCCACTCCACCTCGAAAGGCCTCTAAAATGCGCAGTTTCAAGTCCACCCTTGTCGCGGCGAGCGCCGTCGCGGCTCTTCTGGCGCTGACCGCTTGCGGTTCGTCCAAAGACGACGCCCCGTCCAGCCAGGGTTCCGGTTCTCAGGAAGCCGGGGGCGGTGGTGGCGGCGGGACCGGGGACGGCGGCGGCGAATTGACCACGGTCACGGTGGCCTCCTCCCGCCTGTCCCATCTGGCCGCCATAGTGCTGGGCGACGAACAGGGGATCTTCGCCAAACACGGCCTGGAACTCTCGCTCGACCTGGATTCGGCCGACCTGGCCGGGATCCCGGCCGTGGCCGCCGGGCGCGTGAACTTTGGGAACGGCGAGACGGTTTCACTGCTGGCGGCGGCGTCAGAGGGAATCGAGGTGGTCGCCGTGCTGCCCGCCTCCGCGTCAACCGGCGTCCGGGGCGAGGACTACGGCGCGCTGCTGGTCAGCGGCGACTCGCCCATCCAAAGCCCGCGCGAGTTGGAGGGCAAGACCGTGTCCTCCAATTCGCTGACCAACATAGCGTCCCTGGCCGTCCGCGAAGCCGTCCGGGCGGATGGCGGCGACCCGAGCAAACTGAACCTGGTGGAGGTCAACTTCCCGGACGTGCCCACTGCGCTTGAGAACGGCACCATTGACGCGGCGTGGGTGATCGAGCCGTTCAAGTCCGCGGCGATCGCCGGAGGCGCCCGCGCGATCGGGTGGGGGTTTGAGGACATAGCCGACGAGGTCACGGTGTCCACCTGGATAACCTCCGCCAAATTCGCCGAGGAGCACGCGGACGTGGTGTCCGCGTTCAAGGCCGCCGCCCAAGAGTCCTACCAGTACGCGCGGGACCATGAGGACCAGGCCAAGGCCGTCATTCCGACCATCACCTCGATCACGCCCGAAGTCGCGAACACCGTTGTGCTGACCTCGTGGAAAGACGAGGTCACCGTCGCGGAGTTGCAGCGGGTGCTGGACGCCGCCAAAGACTTCGGCCTGGTGACCAAGGAGCCGGACCTCGAAGCGCTGATCTTCAAGGGCTGATTTCCTTCTTGGGGCTGAGCGGGGCTGAGCGGAACTGAACCGGGTTGAGCGGGGCTGAATAGGGCTGAGCGGGGCTGAGCAGGACGGCATCGGGCAATATGGGACGAAACAGGGAGACGCGGGGCTGGCGATGAACGCTGTGGCGGTTCCGGCGCGGGAAAAGGCGCCCGGCGGAGCGGGCGCGGGGACTGGCGCGGGTGCTCGCGGGCGGGGGCGCGGGCACCGTGTCGGGTGGCGCCTTCCCGAGCCCTTGACGCGGACCGCCTGGCGCGGGGCCGGGATAGGGCTGGCTCTGGCGACGCTGGAGATTCTGCCGCGGACCGGCCTGCTCAAGCCGACGGCCAGCTATCCGCCGCTGTCGAACGTGTTGGACCGGGCGGTCCAGTTGTTGGCGACCAGCGACTTCTGGAGGGTCTTCGGGCAGACCATGATCTCCGTGGTGGTCGGCGTGGCCGCCGCGTTCGTTGTCGGAGTCATCCTTGGCCTGGCCGTCGGCACGTGGCGCCCCGTCTACCGGGCCGCGATCACCACCTTGGATTTCCTGCGGGGCATCCCGCCGGTGGCGCTGATCCCGGTGATAGTGCTGCTCATGCCGGTCGGATTGGGTTCCCAGACCCTCCTGGCCGCCTACTCCAGCCAATGGGTGGTCTTCTTCCAGGTGGTCTACGGGCGGCGTTCGATCAACCCGACGCTGTGGGACACCGCCCGCGTGATGCATCTGGGCCGGTGGGAGCGGTTTCGGTACGTGATCTGGCCAAGCCTGCTGCCCAGCTTGGCGACCGGCGCCCGCATTGGCGTGTCGGTCTCCTTGGCGCTCGCGATCACCGCGGGCCTGGTGATGGGCGGCCCCAGCCTGGGGCAGCAGCTCAACATCCTGCGGGGCGCGAACGACATCCCCGGAAGCTACGCCTTGATCTTCATCATCGGGCTGATCGGCCTGGCGCTGAACTCCATTGTGGTCGGGGTGGAGCGCCGGGTGCTGAACTGGCACGTCTCGATCAGACGGGAGGGCGAATGAACAAGATCGCGCGGGCCTGCGTTTGGAACCTGGCGCTGCCGCTGGCGTTGCTCGGCGTGATCGCTTTGGCGACTGAGGGCGGTGACAGCATCTTCTTCCCGCCGCTCAGCCAGGTTTTCTCGGCGTTCCCGGAGACGTGGGATTGGGCGCGCGTCACCCATGACGTGGTGCCGTCGCTTTACCGCCTCCTGGTGGGGTTGCTGATCGGGGCGGGGTTCGCTGTGGTGGCGGGCACCGTCCTCGGCATGGCGCCCCGCCTGAATCTGTTGGCCAACCCGGTCATCGCGTATCTGCGCGCCCTGCCCTCGCCGGCCATCATCCCCATGTTCCTGATCCTGTTCGGCATTGGCGACCTGACGAAAATCGCCACGATCGCGCTGGGCACCACCTGGCCAATGCTGCTTAACACGATCGACGGGGTGCGCTCGGTGCCGGCGGTCCAGTTGGAAACCATGCGGGTGCTCGGCCTGCCGCGGCTGAGCCGCTGCTGGCTTTGCTTCAGACACGCGTCGCCGCAGTTCTTCGCCGGCGCCCGCCAATCCATCTCTTTGGCGATCATCCTGATGGTGGTCAGCGAAATGGTCATGAGCACCAACGGGATTGGCTACGCGGTGATCCAATTCCAACGCCAGTACTCCATCACGCGGATGTGGACGGGCATCATCCTGCTCGGCCTGCTGGGCGTCCTGGCGGCCTGGGCCGGAGAGACGCTGGAACGCCGCTGCACCCGGTGGTACGCGGGCCTGCACCGACGCCAGGAGCTGACGCGATGACCACCCTGCGGAACGGGCCGCGAACCGGGCCGGACAAGGCGTCCCCCGCGACCATTCGGCTGTCGGGGGTCGCCAAGACCTTCCCCGCCCGGGGCAAGTCTTCTGCGACCACGGTGTTCTCCGACCTGAACTTACACGTCGACGCGGGCGCCTTCGTGGCCCTGGCGGGCCCATCCGGGTGCGGCAAATCAACCCTCCTGAGGATTGTGGCGGGGCTGACTCCGGCGAGCGCCGGAGAGGTGCTGATCGACGACCGGGCCGTGGACGCCCCGCTGCCCGGCATAGCGGTGGTTTTCCAGGACTATTCGCAGAGCCTGTTCCCCTGGATGACCGTGGCCAAGAACATCGCCTTGGGCGCCCGGCGGGTGGCGGACCGCGCCGGCCAGGCGGAACTCGCCGCCAGCCTCTTGGCGGACGTGGGCCTGGACGCCGAGGTGGCCGCCCAGCATCCCTGGCAGCTTTCGGGCGGCATGCAGCAGCGGGTGGCCATAGCGCGGGCGTTGGCGGCCCGCCCCCGCGTGCTGCTGCTGGACGAGCCGTTCGCGGCCGTGGACGCCCAAACCCGGTCCGACTTGCAGGACCTGATCCGCGCCTTATGGCTGGAGCACGGCATGACCACGGTCCTGGTCACCCACGACATTGACGAGGCGGTCTACACCTCGGAAAGAGTCGTGGTGCTGGGCGCCCGCGACCAGGGCGTCATCCTGGACACCCCCATAGACCTTGGCCGCACCCGCGACCAGCTGCAAACCCGGTCAGAACCAGGCTTCGCGGACGCCCGCCGCCGGGTGCTGTCCGTCATCCGCCGCCCGTCCACACCATCACAAGGAACCCAACCATGACCAACGAACCGATCTTCCTGGACATTGACACCCCGCACACCAGCGGACCGCTGCCCTACTTCCGAGTGGGGGACATCAAGGCCTACCAGTTGAGCGAATTCGACGCCTTGCCGCTGCCCACCTTCTTCTTCCCCCAGATCCATGAGCACCCGCTTGATCCGGACGCTTGGTACACGCAGCCCCCGCACCAGTTGAACGGGCGGCTGCGCCTCAACCAGCAATCGCATCTCCTTGACACCCCGGAGGGCTGGGTGATCATAGACGCCGCCGGCGGGAACGAGAAAGTCCGGGCGGGCGGCGGGGCCATGCACAACCAACACCGGCCGTGGCTGGAGCAACTTGCCCTGGTCGGGATTGGTCCGGAGGACATCAGCTACCTGGTGTTCACGCACCTTCACGGCGACCACGTCGGTTTCGCCACCGCGCTGGCCCAGGACGGCGCCTGGCGCGCCACCTTCCCCAACGCCCGCTACAAGCTGGCCCAACCGGAATGGGACTACTGGACTTCCCGCGGGGCGATCGACCGTCTGGGCCGCACCGGCGACTACATCTCCGATTCGATCAGGCCGCTGGGACCGCTGGGGGTCTTGGACCTGGTGCCGGCGGACGCCCAGATCACCGAGTCGATCCGCTTCCGCCCCGCCTTTGGCCACACTCCCGGCAACGTCACCATTGAGGTCACCTCCGGCGGCGCCACAGCCCTGTTCATTGGCGACTTGATCCACAACGCCCTTCAATTCGCCCATCCCGACTGGTCCACCGCCCTCTGCGTGGACGGCGCCCAGGCGGCCAAAGTCCGGCTGGCCACCCTGAACGAGGTCGCGGACACGGACACCATCCTGGTCCCCGAACACCTGCCCTGGCCCTCAGGGGTCCACGTGCTGAGAGACGGCGACGCCTTCCGCTTCGACTACGTGAAGGACGAGCGCTAACTCGCGTCGAATCCAAACGCCATCCCGGCTCAGTCGAAAAACACCAACGGTCGGCCCTTGCGCGCGGGTGCGGACATTTGTAAGAGGGCGTCTTTACACTTGTTGACCCGCCCGGCGAAACACTGCCACTATTCCCACGTGGCTTGCCCCAGTGAGCGAATGTTGAGCGCGCGAATGCGCCTTCGGCGCGCCTCTAGCGCGTGTAGCGCCTGATCCGCCCGATTTCCCCGTTTTACCTCAATTCACGCATTCGGCGCGGGCGCACGGCCCGGCCCAAATAACCCACGCGAACGGCGCGAAACACGCGAAAAGCGCAACCAGACCTGACAACAACACCCGGCTGGGCGGCATCGTCCAACGGCCCAAACCCCCAAAGGAAAACCAACATG
>JAITFE010000024.1 GCA_031281585.1 Bifidobacteriaceae bacterium
GCCAACGACCTTGAGGCCGACTCGGTCGTGGTCGCGAGGGCGCTGCGATCCGTGTCCACCGGGAAGCTGTTCAAGAAACTGGGGGCGGCCGAGCCGACGGCGGTTGCGGCTGTCCGCGAAGTCGTGGCTACCCTCCTTGACCTGGGCTGACCACGTCGCCGCAAACGCGTTCGCCGCCGATCATGCACGGCTGCGGGGCACCACGCTGGCCCTTCTGAGCCAATGCAGTCCGCCGGGTGCCTCTCTGGCCCGGTCAAATGGTCCCGTGCCGGCCAGGATGGTTGCGGCGGCGCGTTGTCGCGCCCCCGGGCGCGTTCGCTTCCACCAAAGTCGGAACTTGGTCTCCGGCAATGTCGGAACTACACTCCCAGCATTGCACGAACTAGCGGCTTATTGGGAAGGGATGGCGGGCCGCTATGGAGACTCCGGGGACCTATCTGCCCAGGCTCGTCGATGACGCGTTGGCCGACCAGATGCGGGTTTTCGGCGCGGTCCTGATCGAGGGCCCCAAGTGGTGCGGCAAGACCTGGACCGCGACCCGACTGGCGCGCTCGGTCGCCTGGGTGGCAGACCCGACCGGGGACTACACGACGCGGCGAATCGCCACCGTGGATCCGTTCTCCCTCCTCAAGACCGGCAAGCCCGTCCTCCTGGATGAGTGGCAGGACGCCCCGTGGCTGTGGGACGCCGTGCGGATGGCGGTGGACCAAACTCCTGGTCCGGGCCAGTACCTGCTCACCGGTTCGGCGACACCCAAGGAAGGTGTGACCGCCCATTCAGGCACGGGCCGGATCGCGCGGCTGCGAATGTGGCCCATGTCCCTGCTCGAATCCGGGGAGTCGTCCGGGGCGGTGTCTCTTCGCCGGCTCCTCGAAGGCGACCCGCCGGTCACGGCGGCGGGCCGCCTGACTGAAACCCAACTGGTCGACGTCATCCTGCGGGGCGGCTGGCCTGGCAACCTGGGGGCACCTTCGTCCCCGGCAATGGCGTTGCCGAGGGCCTATCTGGAGTCCGTTGCGAACTCGGACGCCTCGCGGATCGACTCCGTCCGGCGGGACCCCGTCCGCTTGGCGGCGCTGCTCGCCTCCTTGGCCCGCTACACGGCCACCACGGTCGCCAACACCACCTTGACACGCGACATCGGCGTTTCGGGCGGAGCCACCGTCTCGACTAAGACCCTGGCCGACTACCTGGACGTGCTGCGCCGTCTGCACGTCCTCCACGAGATCCCGGCCTGGTCGCCCGCGCTCCGCTCCCCCGTCCGGTTGCGCCGCAGCCCGAAACGCATGCTGGTGGACCCCTCGCTGGCGGCGGCCGGGATCCAGGCCGGCCCGGAGATGCTGGCCGCGGACAGAAAAACCCTCGGCCTACTCTTCGAGAACCTCTGCCTGCGCGACCTGAGCGTCTACGCCGCCGCCAGTGGCGCAGCCGTCTGGCATTACCGCGACCAGGCAGAGCTTGAGGCGGACGCGATCATCCAAGACCGCTCCGGGCGCTGGATCGGAGTGGAAATCAAACTCGGCCCCCACCAAGAGAACGCCGCCGCCGCATCGCTGGTCGCGCTCAGAAACAAGATGGCGGCGGCCGGCGAACGCCCGCCCTCCGCCCTCGTGGTCGTTGTGGGCCCAGGGAGCTTCGCCCATCAGCGCGACGACGGAGTCTCCGTGGTGCCAGTCGACCTCATGGGACCCTGACCCCGGAGGCCCCCCTCCTAGCTCTCGGCTAGCCCCGTGAACGACACCACCCGCCGGGTGGTGTCGCTGGGCGGTGGCAGCCGGCATCGCGGCGGAAACCGGCCAACCCCACGACCAGCGCAAACGCCAGCGGGCGCCGGAGGGGCGCCGCCTAGGTTCACCCGTGAACGACACCACCGGCCCGGTGGTGTCGCCGGGCGGTGGCAGCCGGCATCGCGGCGGAAACCAGCCAACCCCACGACCAGCGCAACCGCCAGCGGGCACCAGAGAGGCACCGCCTAGGTTCACCCGGGAACGACACCACCGAACGGGTGGCGTCGCTGGGCGGTGGCAGCCGGCGTCGCGGCGGAAACCGGCCAACCCCACGACCAGCGCAAACACCGGCGGGCACCAGAGGGTAGCCGACCAAGCCCACCCGTGAACGACACCACCGGACGGGTGGTGTCGTTGGGCGGTGGCAGCCGGCGTCGCGGCGGAAACAGGTCAACCCCACGACCAGCGCAAACGCCAGCGGGCGCCGGAGGGGCGCCGCCTGGGTTCACCCGGGAACGACACCACCGGACGAGTGGTGTCGTTGGGCGGTGGGGGCAGCCGTGGCGGCGGAAAACGGCCAGCCCTCCGACCAGCGCAAACACCGGCGGGCACCAGACGGGCGCCGACCAAGCCCACCCGGGAACGACACCACCGGCCGGGTGGTGTCGATCAGTGGTGGAGGGGGCGGCGCCAGGTGCCCGGACCGGCCTGCCCCTGGGCGCTGGACGCCGCTTGCGTAAACCCTCGGGATCAGGCCAGCGGGAGCGCGTCCCAGCCGCCGTCGCGGCGGCGGGCCTCGGCGGCCGCCAGGAGGCCGACCACCGCCGAAGGCGAATGGACCGCCCCCGTCATGACCAGGGCGACCGCCTCCTCCAGGGGGATCCAGGCGGGGACCAGGCTGGCCTCCTCGTCTTCCCGCTCAAACCGGTCGGCGGCGGGAACCGCCGCCAAGTCGCGGGCCAGGAAGACGTGGATGACCTCGTCGGTCCCGCCCGGCGTGGTGTTGAAGGTCAGCAGGTGCCGCCAGTCGCCGGCCGTCAGATCGGCCTCCTCGTTCAACTCCCGCTTGGCCGTTTCCACCGGCGGCTCGCCCGCCACGTCCAGCAAACCCGCCGGCGGCTCCCACAGCAGCGCCCGCACCGGATGGCGGTATTGCCGCTGGAGCAGCACCCGGCCCTCCGCGTCCACCGCGATGATCGCCACCGCGCCCGGATGCGCCATGAACTCGCGCCGGATCGACGCCCCGTCCGGCAGGGTGGCGTCTTCCGCCACGATGTCCCAGACCCGGCCATGGAAAACCGTCTCAGAGCTGGTCACGGGGTACGCCACCGGCTGGTCCCGCACCTCCGCGCCCGTTCCCGCGCCCGATGCCGTGCCGCCAGACCCAGCAACCAGCCCAGACCCAGCAACCAGCCCAGACCCAGCGCCCGCGCCGCCCGGCCCCCCGCTCACGGCTCGACCTCCAGCAGCCTGGTTTCGGCCTGGCGCGCCAGCGCCGCGCCGACCAGCCCCGCGAACAGCGGATGCGCCCTGGTGGGCCGCGACTTGAACTCCGGGTGCGCCTGGGTGCCCACGTAATAGGGATGGGCGTCGGCGTCCAGTTCCACGAATTCGACCAACGAGCGGTCCGGCGACCAGCCGGAGACCTTCAGCCCCGCCTCCTCCAACCGGTCGCGGTAGGCGTTGTTGACCTCGTAACGGTGCCGATGCCGCTCGGAGACCTTGAGCGAGCCGTACGCCCTGGCCGCTTGGGACTCGGGCGCCAAGACGGCATCGTAGGCACCCAAACGCATGGTGCCCCCCAAGTCGCCCTCCCCCTCGACGATGTGGCGCTGCTCGGCCATGGTGGCGACCACCGGATCCGGGGTGGCCGGGTCGAATTCGGTGGAGGACGCCTCCGGCAGGCCGAGCACGTCGCGGGCGAACTCGATCACCATGCACTGCAAGCCGAGGCACAGCCCCAGGGTGGGGATGGCGTTCTCGCGGGCGAACCGCAAGGCTCCCAACTTGCCCTCTATCCCGCGGATGCCGAAACCGCCGGGCACCACGACGGCATCGACGTCCGCCAACTGCTGGCGGGCGCCGGCGGGGGTCTCGCAGGTGTCGGAGGCGACCCAGCGGATGTCGACCCGGGAATTATGGTGGAAGCCGCCGGCGCGCAGGGCCTCGCAAACGGACAGGTAGGCGTCCGGCAGGTCGATGTACTTGCCCACCAGCGCGACCGTGACCTGGTGGGCCGGGTGGTGGACCCGCTCCAAAAGCTGCCCCCAACGCGTCCAGTCCACGTCCCTGAACGGCAGGCCGAGCCGCTGAATGACGTAGGCGTCCAGGCCGCCGGCGTGCAACACCTTCGGAATGTCGTAGATGGAGGCCGCGTCCGCGCAGGTCACAACGGCTTGGCGGTCCACGTCGCACATCAGGGCGATCTTGTTGCGAATCGATTCGGGCAGTTCGCGGTCCGCCCGGCAGACAATGGCGTCCGGCTGGATGCCGATGTTCCGCAACGCCGCCACCGAATGCTGGGTCGGCTTGGTCTTGAGCTCCTTGGACGGCCCGATGAACGGCACCAGCGACACGTGGCAGAAGAAGCAGTTGTCCCGCCCGACCTCTTGGCGGACTTGGCGCGCGGCCTCGATGAACGGCAGCGACTCGATGTCCCCGACCGTCCCGCCGATCTCCGTGATGATGACGTCCACCTGGTCGGATTCCTGCGCCCGCATGCGGGCTTTGATCTCATCCGTGATGTGGGGGATGACTTGGACGGTGTCCCCGAGGTACTCCCCCCGGCGCTCGCGGGCGATCACCTTCGAGTAGACCTGGCCGGTGGTGACGTTGGCGGCGGCGCTCAGCGGCACGTCCAGGAAACGCTCGTAATGCCCTATGTCGAGGTCGGTCTCCGCGCCGTCGTCCGTGACGAAGACCTCGCCGTGCTGGAAGGGGTTCATGGTGCCCGGGTCCACGTTCAAATAGGGGTCGAGTTTCTGCATGGTCACCCGAAGTCCCCGCGAACGCAGCAACTGGCCCAGCGACGAGGCGGTCAGGCCCTTGCCGAGCGAGGAGGCAACGCCCCCGGTGACGAAGATGTGCTGGACTACTGGGTGGGCCTCGCCGTGGAGGCTCGCGCGTTGCATCACGGGCTTCTATCCTACCGGGCCGACCGCCGCCGCCCGGTAGCGACTCGGCTGTTAGCTGAACAGCCGCTCGTGGACCGCCGCAAGTCCCGCGCGCGGATGTCGGCCGCCTTCAGGCCGCCCAACGCCAGTTCCCCCGGGACCATCGCGCGGGTGGCCAAGCGGCCGTCACGAGCCAGCGCCGGGTGGCGGGGTGTAGGCCCGGATGGCTTGCGCCAGCATGTCGGGTTCGGCGGGGAAGGCCGCCGCCGCCAGTCTGGCGCGGAGCCCCAGTTCGGCGATTTCCTCCGGATTGTCCAACAGGTGCCCGATGCCGTCCGCCAGCGCCCCAGCCTCGGGTCGCGTCAGCAGCGCCCCGCCGAGCAGCGTCTCCCCGGTGCCGCCCACGTCCGTGGCGACCACGGCCGCGCCCAGGACCGCTGCCTCCCGCAAAGCGATCGGCTGGCCCTCCCAACGGGAGGTGCCGACCACCAAATCGGCGGCTTGGTAGAGATCGGGGAGGTCGTCGCGGACGCCCAGGAGCCGGACCGGGGCGCCGGTCCGGGCGATCGCGGCCTCGATCCGTTGCCGCTCCGGCCCCTCGCCGGCCACCACCCACAGCGGGGCCGGGTCGCGCCGGGTCAGCCGGGCGGCGGCCCCGACCAGCAGGTCCAGGCCTTTTTGGGGAGCCAGCCGGGCGGGCGTCACCAGCAGCGGACGGCCCGGTTCCAACCCCAGGGCGCGTCTGACCTCGTCCCGTGCGCACGCGGGCTGGGCGACCCGGCCCACCGGCACCAAGGCGCGCTCGACAGGGGCGGCGCCCAGCCGTTCGATCCACGGGGCGAGGTCTGAGCTGACCACCAGCACGCGGTCCGCGAGCGCCGCCAGCCGTCCCAGCAACTGGGCCCCGACTCCCACCCACCGGCCGCCGGGCGGCGCGTTGTGCAACGTCACAACCACCAACGGCCGGTTTGAGCGGGGCAGCGACCGCGCGAGCGCCGCCGCCAGCGCCCCGGCCCGCAACCCGTGAGCGTGAACCACGTCCGCCCGCGCCATGAGCCGCGCCAGCGCGAACGCCCCGGCCGTCCCCGCCCCGGCCAGGTCCACTCTGGGCATGCCCGCCGGGCGGGGCAACGCGGCGCCCGGCCCGGCCAGGACAACCCGGTGGCCGGCGGCCCCAAGCGCCCCCGCCAGCTGCCCCACATGGGCTCTAATTCCCCCGGCGGACGCGCCCATGACCTGAAGGATCCGCAAAGGCCCCTCCCGCGCGGCAACGCAACCTCCCGACCGCGGCCAGTCCCGCCGCGGCCGCCCGCTTGCGGCGGCCCGCGAGGCGCCGGCGGTCACCGCTCCAGCCCCCGCAGCCATTTGACGTCCGCCCGCAGGCCCTTGTCGGCCAGGCCCGCCGCCACGGCCAGCGCCGCCGCGAGCGCGGCGGCCGCCACCCCGGCCGCCAGCGCCGGCCATGGCCCGGCCAGGGCCGCGGCCGCCGCCAGGCGGTTCCCGGCCAGGGCGCCCGCCGCCGCGCCCAGTCCGGCCAGCCCGGCCGTGCGCCCCAATTGGGCCAACGCGCCGGGGCCGAGCGCTCGGCGCACCGCCCACAACCCGACCAGCGCGCCGGCCGCCATGCCCAGGCTGGACCCCTGGCCCAACGCCCGCAGGGTGGCCGCTTGGCCAGATCCGTCCCGAGTAGCCGCGAGAACCAGGCCGACCGAGGCTGCAGTCACGGTCAGCCAGCCGATCACCCCGGCCAGGCCGCCGGCGCGGGCTTTGCCCGCCGCGTACAAAAGGCGCTGCAAATGGGTCAACAGCGCGAAACCGGCCATGCCGGGCGCGAACCAAACCACCGCCCCCGCGAGGCCCGCGGCGCCGTGGGAGCGGTCGATCGCGGCGAACACCGCTTGAATGCCCGGCGCGGCGGCCGTCAGCGCCGCCGCGCCCGCCAGCCCGGCGGCCGCCACCAACCGGCTGGTGCGGCTGGCCAGACAGCGGAGGCGCCCCTGGTCGCTGGCGGCCTCCGCCAGATATGGGAAGGCCGCCGTGGCCAGCGGCAACGCCAACACCGCGTACGGCAGCAGGTAGACCGCTTGGGCGTAGTGGTAGAGCGGCAGCGTGCCGGTGCCGCCCTGGCGGTTGGCCAGCAGCACCACGGCCACCACGCTCAATTGCTGCGCGGCCAGCGCGCCCAAGCCGGAGCCGGCCAACGCCAGCGCCTTGCGGCCCAGACCGGGCGGCAGGCGGTAGCTCCAGCGCCAGCGCACGCCCTGGCGGCGCAGGGGTCCCAGCAGCGGCAGCGTCAGCAAGGCCACCCCGGCGGTGGTCCCCCAGCCCAGCCAGGCGAGCGCGGTCCCGCTGAGCGCCAACGGGCTGTCTTGCCGGCCGCCCGCAAGCCCGGCGAAGACCGCGTAGACCGCGATCACGCCGACCGAGGAGAGGAGCGGGGCCAGCGCGGGCCAAAAGAACCGCTTGCCCGCCTGCAGCAGTCCACCCGCCACCACGCCCACCCCGTACAGTGGCACCTGCGGCGCGAACATGGCGAGCAGTTGGGACGCCGCCTGGGTGGCGCCGGGATGTTGTTCTTCGACCGCGCCGCCGATTATGGCCCGGGCCAGGGGCCCGGCCGCGAGGGCCAGCAACGCCGCCAGCGGGATCAGCACGGTCAACGTCCAGGTCATCAGCGCGGACGCGATCGCGTTGACTTTCTCGCCCGCCTTGGCGGCCAGCGGCCCGGCGGCCAGCGGCACCACCAGGCCGGCCAGCGCCCCGCCCGCCGCCACCTCGAACAACACGTTGGGCAGCGCGTTCGCGGCGGTGTACGCCGAGCCGATGGCGGTCGAGCCGACCGCCGGGGCGAACACCGCCCAACGTGCGAAGCCGGCCGCCCGCGCCGCGACGGTCAGCGCCGAAATCAGCGCCGCCCCGCCCAGCAGCGCGCCGAGCGACCGGCGTTTCACGCGCCGCCGTCCTCGCGCCGGCCCCATTCGTCCAACCGCCGCAGCGCCGGGGTCGCCGCGATCACTTCCGAAAATGACACCTTCTCCGAGGCCAGGATGAGACCCGCGACGGCCAGAGCGGCGACCGCGCGGGCGCCTGGGCGCAGGCTTTGCGCCAGAGCCACCCCCACGGCGGCTCCCAACGCGTTCGCGCCGCAGTCCCCCAGCATGGTCCGTTCGCCCAGGTCCGCCGGCGCGGCCGCCGCCACGGCGCCCGCCACCCCGGCCGCCAGTTCGCCGCCCCCTCCCGGCGCGACCGCGAGCAGAACCGCCGGGGCGCCCGCCGCTTTGAGCGCGCGGCCGGGCCGCAGGTCGAGGAGGTTGATCAGATTCGCGGCGCCGGCCACCAGGGCCGCGTCCACGGTGATCCGCGCGGCCGAACCCGCCCAGGAGGCGCGTCGCGACCGGGAAAGCTCCGCCGTCACGGCGAAAACCGCCGCGCCGGCGGTCACCGCCACCAGTTTGACCAGGCCGGTTGTGACTTGGCCTTGGCGCAGCCGCCGCAGGTGCCCCTTGAGGCCCCTGACCGAGCCGTCGCCCTTGAGGTCGTCCCACAGGCCGGCCCCGGCCGCCAGGCCGATCGCGGCGACGGGCCCAAGAGGACCGGCCGCTACCCCGCCTGACCGCAACACCGCCGTCGCCAACCCGCTGACCAGGGCCACGCCGCCGCGCAGATCGACCGTGCGTCCCCGGTAGTTCTCGCGCCGCCACTGCTCTGGGACGCCTTCGGCGCCGTCCGCTGCGTCAACGGCCGCTGTGGCCGCTCCGGCGGCGAGCGCGGTCCGCCACCGGCGAACTGGCCCGCTCATCGCCAAGTCCCCCCGGTCAGGCCGCGCCCGTCGCCGCCCGTCCGGCGCGCCGCCACCGGCGTGGCCGATTCGCCGCCCTCCTCCTGCCCGCCGTCGGCACCCTCGCCGCTCCCGTTTTCCTGGCCGCTCCCGTTTTCCTCCCCGCTCCCGCTTTGCCCTGGCAGGGGCGCGGGGTGGTAGGGCGGCAACTCGGCTTCGCCGCCGGACATGCCGTAGGCGCCGACAACCGAGTGGAAACCCGCCGCGAGCGCCCAAAGCGCCGTGACCGCCTCAGCCGCCGGCAACGGCGCCGCCACGGTCGAGGTGGCTGCCCGGAAGGACTCGTCGGCCCGCAGACGCCGCACCAGGTCGGTCTCGGCCTGGTCGGGCCCGCAGACCACGGTCTTCAGGCTGGCACCCACCAGCGCCGTGATCACGCCGACGAACGGCTCGCGCCGTCCCGTTGTGACCGTGTCCGGCGCGATCTTGGCCGCGTCTTCGATGTACGGCCCGCTCAGCACCACCACGGCGTCAGCCGGACCGGTGACCGTGCCGGAGGCCATCTGCGCGTTGGTCAAGACCGCCCAGAGCGCCTGCGTCAACTCGGCGGCCGAATCGCCGGGCTCCCCGCTCGGCTCCTCGCCGCCGGCGCCGTTCGGCTGCTCGCCCGGCTCCTCGCCGCCGTCATCCGGCGGGAGGGAGGATTCTCCGGTCGACTGGCTGGGCTGGCCGTCGCCGGGCTCGCCGCCGGAGCCGGACCGGTCTTCGCCGCCCTTCAGGACGGCGGCCAGACCGGCCGCGATCATGGCCCGGTCGCCCAGGGATTCGCCCGCCGGTTCGTCCAACAGCTCCGCCACGGCCCGTGCCGCCTCGGCCCGGCTCCCCTCCGACCCGGAGGCCCACCCGTCCTCGAGCCGGATTTCCGCGGCCAACTCCGCGCCCGCCGCCTCCAGCCCCGCTTTGACGTCCTCCAGCCGGGTTTCGGATTGCTCGCCGATCTGCACCAACGCCACCCCGCGCCCGGTCAAGAGGCCCGATGCCGCTTGGGGCAGCAATGCCCGGAAGGCGTCATCCGCGTAGTCCCCGCGAGTGGTGGCCGCCTCAAGCTGGTCCCGCAGCACCAACTTGTCGTCCCGCAGGGAAGAGACCTGGTCGGCCAGCGACGTCTCGATCGGCTCCTTCAGCGGCCCGGCGCCCAGCAGGATCCCCACCGCCAAGGCCGTGAAGACCGCGACCAACGAGACGACGTGGTAACGGAAGTTGATCATCCCGGCATCACGCCTTTCACCCACGCCCATGCGTCGTCGAAGAACGCCGCCGCCAGTTGCAGCAGAGCCTGCCCCGACTGCGTGGCGGAGAGCGCCACCAGTAGCGCCACCAGCCCGGCGGCGATCAGCGCGGCGAGCTGCCCGTTCGACACGCCCGGCCGGTAGAGCCGCGACACGCCTTTGGTGTCAACCAGTTTGCCGCCCACCCGCAGGCGGGTCAGGAAGGTCGAGGCCATCCCCTCGCGCCCTTTGTCCAGAAACTCCATCAAAGTCATGTGCGTGCCCACCGCCACAATCAGTTCCGCCCCCTTGTCGTCCGCCATCAACATGGCCACGTCCTCGGAGGTGCCCGCCATGGGCAGGACGACGTATTTCAGCCCCAGGTCCTCGAGCCGTTGCGCGCCGGGTGCCCGCCCGTCCGTATAGGCGTGGACCACCAGTTCAGCCCCCGATTTGAGGGCCTTGTCGCTGACGGAATCCATGTCGCCAACGATCAGGTCTGGTTTCAGCCCGGCCTCCAGGACCGCGTCCGCGCCGCCGTCCACGCCGATGATCACGGGCCTCTTCTCCCGCACGAACGGGCGCAGGACCGCCAGGTCCTCCCGGTAGTGGTACCCCCGCACCACGATCAGCGCTGTACAACCCTTCATGTCCGTCTTGATCTTGGGGGTCGGCTGGCGCTCCAGAAACCCCTCCGACTCCGCCTCCAGGTACTCCAAAGTGTTCGAGGCGAACGCCGTGATCTGCTCCGACAGCCCTTGCCGGGCGCACGCCTGCGCCTTGGCCACGCTGGCCTGGGTTTGGCGTTGGCCGGCGGCGATCAGCTGCCCGAACTGCCGCACCTGCCCGTTCTTCAGGTCGACCCGGACTTCCGCGCCCTCCTTCAAGCCCATCACGTCCGCGCCCAGCCCGTCGATCAGCGGTATCCCGGCCCGCACCAGGATTTCGGGGCCAAGGTTGGGGAAGCGGGACGATGCCGATTTGGCCGCGTTCAGCACCGCCACCGGTCCCGCGTCGGCCAGGGCTTCGCCGGCCACCCGGTCCAGCGCCGGGTGGTCAATGACCGCCACGTCGCCGCTTTTCAGCCGCGTGGTCAGATTCTTGGTGCGCCGGTCCACCCGGGCGGGACCTGCCACGGTCCCCGCCTGGTGCGATTTGGCGCGCCGCCTGGGCGAGGTGATTCTCATTCAGGTAGATTGTCTCACCCAGTCGCGGGACAACAGTTCGGCCGCGTGTTCCAGAGCGGCGTCCGACTCCTCCAAACCGGCCAGCATGCGCGCCAATTCCCGCTTCCGTTCCTCGCCCCGGACCGCCGTGACGGTGGTGGTCGCTCCCCCTTTGACCACCACCAGGTGGTGGTCGGCCGCGGCTGCCAACTGCGGGAGGTGGGTGACCAAGATCACCTGGCGCCCGCGGGCCAGGCGGGCCAGGCGCTCGGCCAGCGCCAACGCGGCCTGACCGCCCACGCCTTGGTCGATCTCGTCGAAAACCAGGGTCAAGGCCTCGTCCCCAGCGCCGGCGGTCTCCAGGGCCGCCACCTCGAGGGCCAGCATCACCCGCGACAACTCCCCGCCGGAGGCACCCTTGGCCAGCGGCCGGGTGGGCCCGTCGCCGTGCGCGCTGAACCTGAATTCGACCAAGTCCGCTCCCCGGCGGGTCGGCTCGCCCGCCCGTTCCACCGCGACCTCGAAACGCGCGCCGGTGAGGCTCAGACCCGCCAATTCCCGTGCCACCGCCTTCTCCAGGGCCGCGGCCGCCGCAAGGCGGCGTTTGGTGACCGCTTTGGCGGCCTGGTCCCGCTCGCCCGTCAACCGTTCGGCTTCCGCCGCCAACGCCCGGCGGCGCTCCGGGCTGACGTCGAGTTCCGCGAGGCGCTCGCGCGCTTGGTCCGCGAACTCGATGACCTCGGCGGCCGTGGCGCCGTATTTCCGCAACAACGCGTTCAGGGCGGCGCGCCGCTCCTGCAACGCCTCGATCGCGGCCGGATCGGCCTCCAGACCCAGCCGGTATTCGGCGATCTCGCCCCCCAAGTCCGAAGCCAGGTAGGCGAGTTCGCCCGCACGTTCGGCCAGCGCGGCCAGCGCCGGGTCGCGGCCGGCCGCCGCCGCCAGCGCCCGCCGGGCGGTCTCCAACAAGGCGGTCGCCCCGCCGTTGAGCCCCGCCTCGTCGCCGCTGAGGGCGGCCAGCGACTGTTCGGCGGCCTGGCGCAACTCCTCAGCCTGGCTCAGGCGCTCCAGCAACGCGGGCAGGTCCGCCTCCTCGCCGGGGCGGGGGGCGACCTGGTCGATCTCGCGGATCGCCCTGGCGAGCGAATCGGCTTCGAAAGCCGACTGGCGGTCTTGGTCCTCCAAACGTTTGAGCTTTTGCCGGGCCGAGACGGCGGCATCGTGCAACGCCTGGTATTCGGTCAAATCAACCCCGCCGAAAGCGTCCAGCAGGTCGCGCTGGAGGGCGGGCGAGCGCAGGCGAAGCTGGTCCGCCTGGCCGTGGACCGTGACCAGCCACCCGATTGTGGAGGCGAGCACGGAAGACGGCACGGGCACGCCGCCAAGGTGGGCTCTGGACCGGCCCTGGGCGGCGACCCGGCGCGCGGCGATCAACTCGCCGTCCTCGACGGCGGCGCCCGCCTCGGCCGCGGCTTTCGCCACCGGATGTTCGGGCGGCAACTCGAACACGGCCGCGACCTGCGCTTGGTCGCCGCGCACCACCCCCGAATCGGCGCGGCCGCCGGCCAGGAGGCCGAGCGCGGACAGGAGCATGGTCTTGCCCGCGCCGGTCTCGCCGGTGATCGCGGTCAGGCCCGGCGGCAGGGCGACCTCGGCCTGTTCGATCACCCCCAGGCCGGTCAGCTTGAGCTCGCGCAGCATTTAGCCGACGCCCTGCTCGCGCCACGAGCGCACGGGTAGGGAGAACTTGCGCACCAGCCGCTCGGAGAAGGGCTGGCCGCCAAAGCGCACCAAGTTGACCGGCTGGCGGCCCACCGTCACGTCCATGCGGCCGCCCACGGCCAACGGCGCGGTGCGCCGCCCGTCGCAGCTGGCCAGGGCGTCGGAACGGGAAATCCGGGACACCTCCACCGTCACTTTCGAATGCGGGGCCACCAGCAGCGGCCGGTTGAACAGCGCGTGCGCCGCCAACGGCACCACCAGAAGGGCCTCCAGATCCGGCCAGACCACCGGCCCGCCGCCGGAAAAGGCGTGGCCGGTGGAGCCCGTCGCGGTGGACACCACCAGGCCGTCGCAGCCGAAGGCGCTCAGGTCCTGGCCGTCCACCGACAAGATGACCTCGACCATCCGCTGCGGCAGCACCTTTTCCACCGTCACCTCGTTGAGCGCCCAACCGCTCCAGACTTCGCCGTCCGGCTGCGTGACGGCCACGTCCACGGTGGCCCGCGAGTCAACCTGGTAGTCCCCCTGGACCACCCTTTCGATGGCCCAGGCGAGTTCGCCGGCCTCGCATTCGGCCAGGAAACCCAGGTGGCCCAGGTTCACCCCGAGCAGCGGGGTGCCCTGGTCGTGGACCATTTCGGCGGCGCGCAGCAGGGTGCCGTCCCCTCCCAGCACCAGCACCATGTCCAGGTCTTGGCTCTCATAGTCCTCCGGCGTGGCGGTGGCCCAGCCGGCCTCCCGGAACCGCGCCTCGGCCGCCGCCTGCGCCAACTCCACGTCGCGTTCGGCCATGTGGGCCATGATGAGGACGCGCTTCACGGGACCGCCGCCAATCCCCACACCTCGCGTTCGATCGCCTCCATGACGGGGACGGCTTCCCCGCCGGCCGCCAGGTAGAGGAAGAACTCGACGTTTCCGGAAGGGCCGGGCAGCGGCGAGCGGGCCACGTCGAGGGTCGCCAGGCCCAGTTCTTGGGCGGCGCGGGCCACGGCGGCCACGGCGGCCGCCCGGTCGTGTTTGTCCGTCACCACCCCGCCGGCCGGCAGCTTCGCCTTGCCGACCTCGAACTGGGGCTTGACCATCAACAGGAACCGGGCGCCGGGCGCGGCCGCGGCGGCCAGGGCGGGAAGCACCGTCTTCAGCGAGATGAACGACAGGTCCGCGACCACCAATTCCGGCGCGGGTTCCAGGGCGCCGGGCGCCAGGTGGCGCGCGTTGGTGCGGTCGTGGACCTGGACGCGGGGGTCTTGCCTCAGGCGCCAGGCCAGTTGGCCGTAGCCCACGTCCACCGCGTGGACGCACTGGGCGCCCCGGCGCAAGAGCACGTCGGTGAAGCCGCCGGTGGAGGCGCCGGCGTCCAGGCAGGTCAGCCCTTCGATCTGCGGCGCGCGGCCGCGGGCTTGGAGGGCCTCAAGCGCCCCGGCCAGCTTGTGGGCGCCACGGGAGGCGTAGGCCTCCTCGCCCGAATCGGCTGAGGCGACCTGGATGGCGGCGCCCTGCTCCACCTGCGTCGCGGCCTTGGCCGCCGGGCCGCCGGCCACCGTGACCGCCCCGGCCGCGATCAGTTCCGCGGCGTGCTCCCGGGACCGGGCCAGCCCCCGGCGCACCAGTTCCGCGTCCAGCCGCCGCCTCATCGGGGCACGGCTTTCGCCAACATGTTTTCCAAATCGCCCAACGCGGCCTCATACACCTCCACTTGTTCGGCCAAGGGGGCGTCCCGCGCGGCGCTCACGCGCTCCAGGATTTCGTCGGCGGTCACGCCCACCAACGCTACCCGAGCGAGTCCCGTTTGGGGCAGCCGCCTGGGCTGACTTCGCGATTCCCGGCCGGATCGGCGGCGGCGCGCCGATCAAACGAGTTGGGACACCCGCCCTTTCGAGACTCCCAGCACAGCCGCGGTGTCCGCCATCGACAGGCCGGCGCCTCTGAGCTTGGCGACCACGGCTCGCATTTGCCGGCCCGCCTCAACCTGCGCCGCCGCCGCCGCCGTGACGGCGGCCCGGGCATCCCCCACTTCGACTGCCACATCTCCCAAGTTCAGCACCAAGTCGATGGGCCACCCGCTGTGATCCTGCCCGGGGTCCACGGTGTCCAGATAGTCGCGGACCTGGCGTTCCACGCCCGCCAAGCTGCGGGCCTGCGTGGCGCCAAGCCCTTCGATGTCAAATTCCCAGCCAAGCTTCCACCGGTTGGCCGTCACACGGACGGGTCTCATGGCTCCAATCCTTTCGCTTGCTCCAACGCCCTGAGCGCGTCCCTGGTGACCTTGGGCGAGCACTCTTTGTCCCTAACCAACACGGCGCGGGTGCCGCGCGGACCATCCCACACCTCATGGTCGCCTTTGCCGGGTCGGCAGGTGAACCCCGCCCTCGCCAGCAGCTTGGCGAGCGCCCGGTATTTCATTGGTTTGGTCACCAAGAGAGTCTACCCCCTCTAGACGGTAGAACGAATCGTTCCGAACCGCCCCCAAAGCCTGGGCGCGGAGGGCGATCATGAGGCTGGCGGAACACCACCCTGACCCGCGTCGCCGGTCCTTGACGCGGAACGGTCGGCGGCGCCGGGCGGCGCCCCGGGGGAGGTCGGCTTCCCCGTTGGGGTCCTCTATGGCCATGTGGTCGAGCGGGCGGGCCCAGTAGCTCCACCACGCCCAGCCGCTGCCGACTTGGCGCCAACCCCAACGTCAAGCGCTTCTTGACGCGGGAGCGGGGCTGGACCAGACGGCATCGGCGGCCGGCTTGTGGCGGTTCTCAGCCGCGCGCCCACGGGTTGACGACCGCCATTCCGCAGTGGGCGAAGTCAGCGGTGTTCCGTGTGGCCAAGGCTGCGCCGTGGAGGCGGCAGATGGCGGCGATCTGGGCGTCGGCGGTCGAAATGGGGGGCCCTTCGGCCTCCCTTAGCGCGACCACGGTGGCGTAGTGCTCGGCGGCGTGGTCGTCAAAGGGCAGGATCCGATCCGCGAACTCGACTCGGCGCAGGCCGTCAAAGGCGGCGGCCAGGTCGTCGCGACGGCGCCCTGGCGGCAGCCGCCTGATGCCGAACAGGATCTCGGCCACCGTGACGGCGGTAAGGCGCAACTCGCTGGCGCGCTGCGCGTCCGCCCACGCCAGCACGCCCGGATCGGGGCGCGGCCGCATCAATTCGGAAACGACGTTGGTGTCGAGGGCGATCATCGCTCGAAGCGGGCGGGCCGGGGGCTGTCAACGCGGGCGGGCAGGTCCAAGTCGGCGCCGCCAAGGGCGGCGAATCGCTGGTGGATGAGGGTTCCGAGGCCGCCCTCTCCCGCGCTGGCGCCAGAGGGCAAGAGACCGTCTCGCAAGATGCGACGGGCCTCCTCCTCCATCGACAGCCCGTGCCGAGCGGCCCTCATTCGAAGCGCGGTCTTGACATCGTCTCCCAGGTTCCGAATGGTGATCGCGGCCATGTCTTGTCCCTCTCGACTGATTGCATTGCAATCATATCGAACCCAGAAGCCGGGTTCGCGCCGCCCCTTGCCCTCACGCCCGGCGAGCACTCAACCCCCGCCGCCGAGGACCGCGCCCATGAAGTGCAACTGTTCCTGGCCGACCAGGGACGCCACCGGGCGCGTCGATTCCCGACCTGATCATCGCGGCCACAGCCGAGACCGGCGGCTTGACCGTCCTTCAGGTCGACAAGGACTTCGGCCTGATCGCCTCGATCACCGGGCAGGCGGTCGAACGCCTCCGAACTCATTCACCCGTAGGCTGGGCCGCCGGCGATCAACGACCGTATGGGTGAAACCCCAGACGGCAGACTCCTGGCAGGTTGGTTACGGCCAATGCAGCCGAACGTGCAGCACTGCTCGACCACGCCTTGGGCCATCGGCAGAAAAGGACGGCCCTCCTGTTCGGAGGGCCGTAGGGCCACGCTCCCTCGAATGGGATGGCGATGCCGGTCGGCTACCACGCCAACCACCCATCCGGAGGGGTCAAGGGCGCGCCTGCGTGATCAGCATCATGGCCACCATATACAACGTCAACGGCAACGGATAAAAGAAATCACGGGACTTCGGCTGCGACAAACCCGAAGGCACTGCCACACCCTGGCCTCCCGCCTTCACGTAACGCTTCGAATCCAACTCCGCGAAAAACCACCGGAAACAGAACTGGCACATCAAACCCAACGAGTAGACGACCCCCGTCGCCAAAATCCAGCCCGACGCGTCGCCCAGCCCGTCGTTCCCGGTCGCTACCCCGGTGAGCAAGAACCCGAACATCGTCAACAACACCACCACGAACAGCAGCATGGGCATGGTAGCCAACGACCCAAGAGCGTCGCGGCGTGCCCGAAGGTCGCAGCGGGGCTCCTCAAAGAACGACTGCCGCGACCGCTCAATCGACTCCTTCTGAGCCAATCTGTCCTCATCCGACTCGGGCTGGTCCTTCAACACCAGCCTGGCGACGGCTGGCACGCACGCGGACACGAGCCGGGTGTACCGCCAGATCAGCGACCCCCGCCTCATGGGCTTGTACTTGCTCAAAGCCACCGCCAGCCCCTCAGATCCACTCGTTGCGCCATGACCTGACGCGGTTCACCGGCCCGCACAAGGCGTCCCCGATGGCGTCCGACCGGATACGGGCGCCCTTCCAAGCCGCCCCAATCGAACGCGCGACCCGGCGGCCGGTCACGGACGCGCCTGCGCAATCAGCATCATGGCCACCATGTACAACGTCAACGGCAACGGATAGAAGAAGTCGCGGGACTTCGGCTGCGATAAACCCGAAGGCACTGCCACACCCTGTCCGCCGTCCCTCTCGTAGCGCTTCGAATCCAACTCCCCGAAAAACCACCGGAAACAGAACTGGCACATCAAACCCAACGAGTAGACGACCCCCGTCACCAAAATCCAGCCCGACGCGTCAACCAGCCCGTCGCTCCCAGTCGATACCCCGACCAGCAAGAAACCGAACATCGTCAACAGCACCACCACGAACAGCAGCATGGGCATGGTAGCCAACGACCCAAGAGCCTCGCGGCGTGCCCGAAGGTCGCAGGGGGTTCCTCAAAGAACGACTGCCGCGACCTCTCAATCGACTCCTTCTGAGCCAATCTGTCCTCTTCCGACTCGGGCTGGTCCTTCAGCACCAGTCTGGCGGCGGCCGGCACGCACGCGGACACGAACCGGGTGTACCGCCAGACTAGCGACCCCCGCCTCATGGGCTTGTACTTGCTCAAAGCCACCGCCAGCCCCTCAGAATCCACCCGTCGCACCACGCGAATACAGAGTGGCCGCGCCCCCCCACAGCCAGACGCTCCAAAACCACCCGCCGCACCACGACGTGACGCCATTCACCGGCCCGCACAAGGCGTCCCCGATGGAGTCCAACCGGATAGGGGCACCCTCCCAAACCGCCCCAATCGAACGCGCGACCCGGCGGCCGGTCACGGACGCGCCTGCGCAATCAGCATCATGGCCACCATGTATAACGTGAACGGCAACGGATAGAAGAAGTCGCGGGACTTCGGCTGCGACAAACCCGAAGGAACGGCCACACCCCGTCCGCCGTCCCTCTCGTAGCGCTTCAAATCCAACTCCGCGAAGAACATCCGGAAACAGAACTGGCACATCAAACCCAACGAGTAGACGACCCCGGTTGACAGGATCCAGCCCGACGCGTCGACCAACCCGTCGTTCCCGGTCGCTACCCCGGTGAGCAAGAACCCGAACATCGTCAACAACACCACCACGAACAGCAACATCGGTATTGCCGCCAACAACCCAAGGATGTTACGACGTGCCCGAAGGTCGCAGGCGGGCTCCTCAAAAAGGGACCGCCGAAACAGCTCAATCGACTCCCTCTGAGCCAACCTGTCCTCATCAGGCACCGGCTGGTCCTTCAACACCACCCTGGCCACAGCCGGCGCGCACGCGAACACCAGACGGGTGTACCGCCAGATCAGCGACCCCCGCCGCAAGGGCTTGTACTTGCTCACTGTCACAGCCAGATGCTCCAAAACCACCCGCCGCACCACGACGTGACGCCCTCCACAGGGAGGTACAACGCGTCCCCGATGGCGTCCAACCGGATCCGGGCGCCCTTCAAAACCGCCCCCACCGAACGCGCGATCAGCTTCCCATGGGCCGGGATCTCCGCCAGGCCGCGTATCCCCCATCTCACCCCGCGGGCTATGCCGCTGCCGAGGCCGGGGATGGCACCGACGGCGCTCAACGCAATGTCGAGTCCACTGTCCCCGGCCGAAGCGTGGTTATAGGCAGCCAAACCCGAGGTCGCCGCCGCCACGCCGCCCAGGACCGCGCCGACGGGAGCCGCGACCCCGGTCGCCGCACACGCCAGGGCAGCCGCACCGAGCAC
>JAITFE010000025.1 GCA_031281585.1 Bifidobacteriaceae bacterium
GGTACGGCGCGGAGCGGGTCCAGTCGGCTCTCGGCCGGGTGGCGGAGGTGCCGCTGGGCGGCACCGCCGTGGGGACGGGCATCAACACGCCCCAGGGCTTCCCGCAGCGGGTGGTCGAACTGCTGGCGGAGGACACCGGCCTGCCGATTGTCGAGGCCCGCAACCACTTCGAGGCGCAATCCGCCCGGGACGCGTTGGTCGAGTTGTCCGGCCAACTCAAGACCGTGGCCGTCTCGCTGATCAAGACCTGCAACGACCTGCGCTGGATGAGTTCCGGGCCCCGCGCCGGGCTGGGCGAGATCCACCTGCCGGACCTCCAGCCCGGCTCCTCGATCATGCCGGGCAAGGTCAACCCCGTTATTCCAGAGGCCACGCTGCAGGTCTGCTCCAGGGTGATTGGGAACGACTCGGCGATCGCCTGGGGCGGGGCTTCCGGCTTCTTCGAGTTGAACGTCCAGATCCCGTTGATCGGGTCGGCGCTGCTGGAGTCGATTCGGCTGCTGGCGGCGGTCTGTCGGCTCCTCGCCACCAAGGTGGTGGACGGCGTCACGGCTGACGCCGTGCACTGCCTGGAACTGGCCGAATCCTCGCCCTCGATTGTCACGCCGCTCAACCGAATCATCGGCTACGAGGAGGCCGCGAAGGTCGCCAAGTACTCCGTGGCGCATGAGACCACGGTTCGCCAGGCCGTCTTGGACCTGGGCCTGGTGGCCCAGGGAAAGATCACCGAAGCCCAACTGGATGCCGCGCTAAATGTGATGTCGATGACCCACCCCGCATGAGAAATGGGGACGGTACCTTTTTCCGGCTCTGCCGGAAAAAGGTACCGTCCCCATTTCTCTCGAGCTGGAAAAGGGTACCGTCCCCGTTTTTAGTCGGGGGGATTGGCGCGGGCCGCCAGACGGGCGCGGGCCGCGTCCAGCCATTCCTGGCAGCGGTCCGCCAGCGCCTCACCCCGCTCCCACAGCGCCATGGCCTCCTCAAGGGTTTGCGAACCGGCCTCTAGCTCCTGGACCACCTGGACCAACTCCGTGCGGGCCTGTTCGTAGGACAATTCCCCAGCGGGGACCGGGTTGCTCATGGTTTCAAGCCTAGCGAGGCCCCCGGCGCGGGTCCGGCCTCCGCTCCAACCGCCGCCCCTGCGGCTTTGGCCCCGAACGCGCCGCCCGCCACCCGCACCCGCAGTTGGTCGCCCCCGGCGACCTGCGCCGGGTCGGTGACCAGCGCGCCCGCCTTGGTCACCAGCGCGTAACCGCGGTCCAGCGTCCCCTGGGGCGACAACGCCACCAGCCGCCCGGACAAGACGGCCAGTTTGGCTTCGGCGGTGCCCAGCCTTTGCCCGATGCCGCGCCGCCCGTCCGCCGCCAAACTCGCCACCTCCTGGGCCCGGCTGGCGATGATCCAAGCCGGGTCTTTCAACGCCGGTCGCGTCCTCAAGGCTGCCAGCGTCTCTAGTTCGCGGTCCAGCCGCACGGCGAGGATTCGCTCCAGCCGCTCGGCGGCGCCGCGGACCAGGGCCGACTCGTCGGCCCAATCCGGGACAATCCGCTTGCCCGCGTCCGTGGGCGTGGCCGCCCGGAAATCGGCCACCAGGTCAAGCAGCGGCGAGTCCGGCTCATGCCCTATGGCGCTCACCACCGGCGTGGACGCGGCGGCCACGGCCCTGATCAGGGCCTCGTCGGAGAAGGGCAGCAGGTCTTCCAGCGATCCGCCGCCGCGGGCGATCACGATCACCTCCACGGATTGGTCCGCGTCCAGTTCCGCCAGGGCCGCCGTCACCTGCGCGGCCGCTGTCAGCCCCTGCACCGCCGTGTTCTTGACCAAGAAGCGGGCGGCGGGCCAGCGGCGCGTGGCGACCTCCACCACGTCATGTTCCGCCTTGGAGTCCCGCCCGCAGATCAGTCCGATCAGCGCCGGGGCGAACGGCAACGGCCGCTTGCGTTCCAGCGCGAACAGGCCCTCGGCGGCCAACTTGCGTTTGAGCCGCTCCAACTGGGCCAGCAACTGGCCCTCGCCCGCCAGGCGGACCTCGCGGACCTTGAACGACAGCCGGCCCTGTTTGGTCCAGAACTCGAACTTGCCGTTGACCACGACCCGCGCGCCTTCGGCCAACTCCAAGCCGACCAGCGCGGAGGCGGGCACCGAGATGTCGATCGACACGTTTTGGGCGGTGTCCCTGAGCACGCCGAAGGCCATGCCCGCGCGGCGGTTGAACTGCACCACCTGGCCCTCCACCCAGACGGCGCCGAGCCGCTCAACGTAGCCTTTCACCAGGTCGGAGACCCGGCTGACCGGCCACGGAGTCTCCGGGGACGAGTCGTTCACGCCGGCCCCGCCGTCTGGCGCCTTGAATCCCCGGCACCCCCGGTCCACGGGTCGGCCGCCCGGAGTCCGGACCGTCCGGCGTCCCGGGTCCCGGATCGCCGGCAGTTCGTTGGACTCGGCACGCGCTCCGGCGGCGAACCGGCCTGAAGCTCGGGGGCCACCGCTCAGGCCTTCAGGCCGCGCAGCGACAAGGGCACCGTCCGCTTCTTGGAGACGTCCGCGAAGAAGTCGTTGCCCTTGTTGTCCACCACGATGAACGCCGGGAAGTCCTCGACCTCGATCTTCCAGATCGCCTCCATGCCCAACTCGGGGTATTCGACCACCTCGACGGACTTGATGCAGTCCTGGGCCAGGCGGGCCGCCGGCCCGCCAATCGACCCGAGGTAGAAGCCGCCGTGGGCGTTGCACGCGTCGGTCACCGCCTGCGAGCGGTTGCCCTTCGCCACCATGATCATGGACCCCCCCGCCGCCTGGAACCGATCCACATACGAATCCATGCGGCCGGCTGTGGTGGGGCCGAAGGACCCGGACGGCATCCCGGCCGGCGTCTTGGCCGGTCCGGCGTAGTAGACCGGGTGGTCCTTGAAGTACTGCGGCAGGCCCCGGCCCTCGTCCAAGCGTTCGCGGAGCTTGGCGTGGGCTATGTCCCGCGCCACGATCATGGTCCCCGTCAGGGACAACCGCGTGCGGATGGGGTACTGGTCCAGTTGGGCCAGGATTTCGGCCATGGGCCGCGAGAGGTCGATCGGCACGACTTCCCCGGCCGACCCGGCACCGGCGGAACCTTGGGCGGCGGAGGGCGACCCGGCGGCATCGTGCGCGTGGGCGTCAACCGAACCCGGCAACGCGACGGGCTGGGTCTCCGGCACGTGCGGCATGTACTGGGCCGGGTCGCGTTCCAACTCCTCGATGAACACGCCCGCGGGCGTGATCTTGGCCAGGCACTGGCGGTCCGCGGAGCAGGACACGGACACGGCGACGGGCAGGGACGCGCCGTGGCGGGGCAGGCGCACCACGCGCACGTCGTGGCAGAAGTACTTGCCGCCGAACTGCGCGCCAATCCCCATCTGCCTGGTCAACTCCAAGACGCTGGCCTCCAACTCCAAGTCCCGGAAGCCGTGCGCGTCCATTGACCCCTGGGTGGGGAGCGCGTCCAAGTATTTCGCGGAGGCGTACTTGGCGACCTTGAGGCAGTATTCGGCGGACGTGCCGCCAATCACCACCGCCAGGTGGTAAGGCGGGCAGGCGGCGGTGCCGAGCGAGCGGATCTTCTCGTCGAGGAACTCCAGCATGGACTCGGGGTTCAGGATCGCCTTGGTCTCCTGATAGAGGTAGGACTTGTTGGCCGAGCCGCCCCCTTTCGCCATGAACAAGAACTTGTAGGCCAACTCGTGGCCGGGCGCCGTGTCCGCGTACAACTCGATCTGCGCGGGCAGGTTGGTGCCCGTGTTGCGCTCCTCCCAGGTGGTGAGCGGCGCGTTCATGGAATAGCGCAGGTTCAGCTTGGAGTAGGCGTCGCAGACGCCCCGCGACAGGGCCTCCTCGTCCGGGCCCGTGGTCAGCACGCGCTGGCCGCGCTTGCCCATGACGATGGCAGTGCCCGTGTCCTGGCACATCGGCAGGATCCCGCCCGCCGCGATGTTGGCGTTCTTCATCAGGTCCAACGCCACGAACTTGTCGTTGGCGCTCGCCTCCGGATCCTCCAAAATGGCAGCCAATTGCCTCAGGTGGGCCGGCCGCAGGTAGTGGGCAATGTCATGCATCGCCGTTTCCGCCAGCAGCGCCAGCGCGTCCGGCGCCACCTTGAGGAAGCTGGCGCCGTCCGGTCCCTCCTCGACGGACACGCCGTCCGTGGTGAGCAATCGGTAGGGGGTTTCGTCCGCCCCTGTGGGCAGCATGTCGCTGTACCGGAATTCGGCCATGGCCAGGCTCCTTTGCTTCGAGGGTGTTCAGTTCCGCCGGGCCAATTCTCCCATGCCCCCCTGACGACGCTGCCCGCGCTCGCGGCCTGCGGCGCTGCCCCCGTCGCTGGAACCGACGGGCGTTCGACGGGTCCGGCCGGGGTGAGAGACTAGGGGAATGGCGAAAAGCACCGGCAAGGTTGTCCTTTGGCATTTGCTCATGGCGGGGGCCGCCCTGGGCACCCTGGCCGCCTGGCGCTGGCAGCGCCGCTGGGGCGCCACCGCCGCCGAACAACGCGCCGTTTTGCCTGGGGACGACCTGATTCCGCAGCCGTTGGCCCAGGCCACGCGGGCGATCGGCATTGACGCCCCGCCGGACGTGGTCTGGCCGTGGCTGAAACAACTCGGCTACGGCAAGGCGGGTTTCTACTCCTACGCCTGGTTGCAGCGGTTGGCGGGCCTCGACATTGAGAACGCGGACGCCATTGTGCCCGAGTGGGCGGACATCGAGGTGGGAAGCACCGTCAACCTGGCCGAGGACTTGGGGCTGTCGGTGGCCTGCGCCGAACCGGAACGCGCGCTGGTGCTGGTTGGGGCGGGCGACCCCCCGCCCGGAATGGGCCAGTTCGACTTCTCTTGGGCGTTTGTGCTTGAACCGGAGGGTCCCGTCGGCACGCGCCTGGTGGTCCGGGAACGTTATTCCTGGTCAAGGTGGCTGGACGGGCTGACCATCAAAGCCGTGGGGTGGGTCAGTTTCGTCATGAGCCGCGCCATGTTGCAGGGCATCCGGGCCCGCGCGGAACGCTCGTGGCAGGACCGCCTTGACGCCAGATTGGACGATGCCGCCGCCGACGTCCCCGAATCCCCTTCCGCCGTCGGGTCGGCCGGCGCTGGCGACCAGGCTGACGCGCCCCAGGCTTTGGCTTGAGAACGCGGGGAAGCCGGTCGGCTTGGAAAAGGCGGGGCACGCGGGTGGGCCGCCGGACCGCCCGGCGGGCAAGGCTGGCGGGGGAGCGCTAGTGGGGAAGGTGCTGCTGGCCGCGCCGCGCGGCTATTGCGCGGGCGTGGACAGGGCGGTTGAGACGGTCGAGCGCGCTTTGGAGCTCTACGGCGCGCCGATTTACGTGCGCAAGGAGATTGTCCACAATCGCCATGTGGTGGACCGGCTGGCTGGCCGGGGCGTGGTGTTCGTGGCCGAATTGGATCAGGTTCCCCACGGGGCGTGGGTGGTGTTCTCCGCCCATGGTGTCTCCCCGGCCGTCCGGGAACAGGCGAAGGCGCGCGGCCTGCAGGTCATCGACGCGACCTGCCCGCTGGTCACCAAAGTGCACCGCGAGGTCGGCAAATTCGCAGGCCGAGGCTTCTCCATTGTGCTGATTGGGCACCAGGGCCACGAGGAAGTGGAAGGGACGGCCGGCGAGGCGCCGCAGGCCATCCAGGTGATCGACTCCCCGGCGGAGGTAGACGCGGTCGAGGTGCCAGATCCCGCCAAGGTGGCCTGGCTGTCCCAGACCACCTTGTCGGTCGATGAGACCATGGCGACCGTGGCCCGCCTGCGGGAACGTTTCGCGGACCTGACCGACCCGCCCTCGGACGACATTTGCTATGCGACGCAGAACCGCCAAGGGGCCGTCAAACAAATCGCGGAGCGCTGCGACGTGGTGATCGTGGTCGGGTCCGCCAATTCATCCAACTCGGTCCGACTGGTCGAGGTCGCCCTTGGCCACGGGGCGAAGGCCGCCTACCGGGTGGATTCGGCGGCCGAGGTCGACCCTGGCTGGCTGGACGCCGCGGCCACGGTGGGGCTGACCTCGGGCGCCTCGGTGCCGGAGGTCCTGGTGGACCAGGTGCTGGACCGGCTGGCCGTCCTGGGCTTCGACCACCGCGAAGAGGTGGCCGCCGCCTCTGACGCGCTCGCTTTCGCGCTGCCGCGCGACCTGCGCAAAGACATGGAATCCGCGGGTCAACCGATCCCGCAGCTCCCGCACCGCGCTTGAGCGGTCAGAACCAGCCCGCAAGCGCGCCCGCGCGCCACGACTCGACGGTTTGACGCGCCACGGAGTAATCCAGCGGCAGGGTGACCTGGCCCGAGGCGAGGGCGCGGGTGAGGGCGGGCCGGGTGAACCACACGGCATCGGTGATTTCGACCCCGTCAACCCTGATCTCGGTGGAAGTCGCCAGGGCCGCGAATGAGGCCATCAACGAACCGGGGAACGGCCAGGGCTGCGAACGGATGAAGCGCAATTCGGACACCTCGATCCCCACCTCTTCCAAGGCTTCGCGGCGCACCGCCGCCTCCAACGCCTCGCCCGCCTCCACGAACCCGGCCACCAGGGTGTAAAGGCCGTCCGGGTGGTTGGCGGCATGGGACAACAACAGCCGTTCGTCCTGGTCCAGGATCGCGGTGATGATGCAAGGGTCGGTGCGGGGGAAAACCGCGCGGTCTTCCCGCACGCAGAGGTACCCCTCCCGTGCGGGGTCGGGTTCGACCGGGCCGCCGCAAGCGGGGCAGAACCGGGACTGATGGCGCCAATTGGCGACCGCGACGGCCCTCAACGCGGCTGGCTGGGTGGCCGGAGGCAGGGCGGGCAACGCCGCCCGCGCGGGCACCCAAACCGCGTCGGGGATCGCCAACGGCGAGGATCGGGATTCGGTCACGACGGCCGCAATGCCGTCGCCCACCGGGACTGGCGGAATGGCTGGGAGCGCCTGAGCGGCATCGGCCAACCGATGGCCGGACATCAACAAAAGGGGGGCGGTGCCGGGAATCACGCCGATGACCTGTGCCACTCTCCCCAATTTACTGTCATGTCGCGCGGGCGGGGGTGGGCGACAGGCCCAGGGCCAGCCGGCGGGCGGGGCTACCAGGTGGCGTCGCCGCGCGTGAGCACGTCCGTGCCCCCGTCCACAAACACGACCTGGCCGCACAAGTGCGTGTTCTCCTCCGAGGCCAGCCAAACCAGCAGCCGCGCGGGCGCTGTGGGCGGCGCGGCGGGGCCGTTGAGCGGCATGGGCGTCGATTTGAAGGCCAATTCGCGTCCCTCCGGGGTGGACAAGAGCTGCTTTGTCATGGGCGTTTCCACCACCCCCGGGGCGATCGCGTTGAGCGGAATGGACTGGCCCGCCCAGCGCCTCTTCGGGGCCGAGCGCCGCACCCAGCGCGCCAACGCCTCCTTCGACGAAGAGTAGATCAAGTACCCCAAACGCGGATCCGCTTCGAGTTCCTTTGCCCTGGCCAGAGCGGCCGGTTCGTCGCCGGCCAACATCATGTCCACCAAGGCCGGGTCGGCCGGATGCAGACTGGCGGTCGAGGACACGCCCACCGCCCTGGGCGCCGGCGAACCCGCCAGGTAGGGCCGCAACCCTTCCAGCGTGGCCACCATTCCGAAGTAGTTGACCGATGCCGTCAGCGCAGTTGGCGCCGAAATCCCGGCCACGGCGATTATCCCGTCCAGCCGTCCCCCCGCCAGTTCTCCCGCCAGGTCGACCAACGCCATGCGCCCGTCCGCCGTGGCCAGGTCGCAATCAATGTCGCTGCCTTTGACGTCGGCCCCGATGACCCGGTGGCCTTGTTCCGCCAACAGCGTCGCTGTGGCCTGGCCGATTCCCGATCCCGCCCCGGTGACCAAGTAGGTCCGCATGTTTTCCCCCGATGTGTGCTGGGGCGCGGTCGGCTGTGACCGCGCCGTTCATTCCATTCTGCGTTGCGCGCGCGCTTTTCCCAAACCGGCCAAGGGACCTTCGGCCCAGGTGGTCCTACGACATGCGCCGTTCACCCGCGAGGCCTATGATTTTGAACTTATGCGTCCGTACCTCGACCTGCTCAAAATCCCAGGTGCGGCCGCGTTTTGCGCGGCTGCGCTGGTGGCGCGCGCGGGCGGGGCGATGATGGGGATCGGGACGGTCATGATGGTCTCCACCGAGTACCACAGCTACGCGCTGGCGGGCAGCGTTTCGGCCGCGAATGTCATCGCTTGGGCAGTCGGCACGGCCGTGTTGTCGAATCTGGTCGACCGTTACGGGCAGCGGCGGGTGATGTTGCCGGCGGCGCTCGTGTCGGCGGGGACGCTGGCCGTGCTGGTGGTCTTCGGCATTTTGCACACTCCGGACTGGGCCTTGTTCGCCCCGGCGGTCATCTCCGGCGCCACGGGCGGCGCCCCTGGTGCCATGGTCAGGGCACGGTGGAACGTGGTGGTCAAGAGCGCCCGCCAGTTGCACACCGCGTTTTCTTTGGAATCCACACTGGATGAACTCTGCTTCGTGGTCGGGCCGGTCGCGGCCACATTCTTGGCCACCCAGGTCATGCCGAGCGCCGGATTGATCGCGCCGGTCATCCTGGGCGTGGTCGGCTCGCTCTGGTTCTACTCAATGCGGGCGACCGAACCGCCGGTCTTGGGCCGGAAACCGCATGTCGCCGAACCGCGCCGACAGGATGAGGCCCAGCCGCCGGACTTGGCGACGCACCCCGCCGAAGACGCGCCCGCCGGGCCTTCGGCCGCCCCGCCCGCTGAGCGGTCGGGCGGGACTGGGTCCCTCCCGGAAGGGGCGGTGGCGGGAGCGGCGGGCGGGTTGCCGCACGGCGCTGCGGATGAGTCGCGCGGGGTGCGGCGTGGGCTCGCGCGTGGCGCGCGCACAGCGGCCGCGGCTGCGTCCCGGTTGACGGCCGAGTTGATTCTGGTCATGCCGGGCGTCGCCCCGGTGGCGATCGTCACCGTGATGGTGGGCGCCTTGTTCGGGGCGTGCGACGTGACTGTCGTGGCCGCCACCGACGCCTGGGGTGTGAAGCCGTTGTCCGGAGCGGTCCTGGGCGCGATTTCCCTGGGCTCCGCGCTGGGCGGCTTGGCGTACGGCTCGCGGAACTGGGTGAGTTCGGTGGCCCGGCGCTGGGTGATCTGCCTGGGGCTGCTGTCGCTGGCCTGCGTGTCGGTTCTGTTCGCGTCCGATCCGCTGTTCCTGAGCCTGGTCGGATTCGCGGCTGGTCTGACCATCGCGCCCACCATGATCAACCTCAACGCCTTGATGCAGTCGTTGGTGCCGACCAACCGGTTGACCGAGGGGCTGGCCTGGGTCGGAACGTCTCTGGGGATTGGCGTCTCCGCCGGCGCGGCCCTGGCGGGTCAGCTGATCGAGAAGGTCGGCTACCAGGCCGGTTTCGTCGCCATGATGACGGCGGGATTCGTCGGCACCGCCTTGGCGCTGGTCCGGGCCCGTGCGGTGGCCCGCACGGCGCGCGAAGTGGCCGCAGGCCGGTAGCGCCGTCTTGGCGCGGGCGGGGGCAGTCTTTTCGGGCCGCCCCCAAGCGATCCGTCCACTCTCTCGGCGTTCCGGATTCCAGTCGCAAGTCGGATTGCTCCGTGCCTTCTCGCTGATCCCCCTCGCCCGGCGGCGGATCCCGCGCCACCGGTTCATCGACTGGCGGATTCTCCTACCCCCTCGCCGCCGACTGGCGGATCTTGCGCCGCCGGCTCCGTCCCCGACCAGATGAAAACCTACATTCGCCGCCCCTGACCGCCCCTGACCAGATGCGAACGTACACTCGGTGCCGACTGTACGTTTTTGTCTGGCTCTCCGGCCCGAGTGTACGTTCCTGTCTGGCCCGGACAGTCGAATGTACGTTCCTGTCTTGGGGCCAATTCCGTATTCCAAGGTCACGGGCTCGAAGGAGGGCCGACCGGCAGATGAAAACCTACATTCACCGCCCCCAACCAGATAAGGGCTTACACTCGCCGCCCCTGACCAGATGCGAACGTACACTCGGTGCCGACTGTACGTTTTTGTCTGGCTCTCCGGCCCGAGTGTACGTTCCTGTCTGGCCCCGCAGGTCGGGCGGGCAAGACGCCCTGGCGCCGAGAAGGGCGGCGCTATTGGCCGTGGCCGGATTGACCTCAAACCGCCTCGGGGACCCGTTTCAGGTCAATCAGGCCGCCTCGCGCAAAGAATCCGCTTCGGGCTGAAGCGGGTTCCGGATCGTCGACCGATGGGCTTTGTGCCTCCGCCTGTGGCCAGTGGCGACTGCTCCAACGCCTCCCCGAGTGGCGGGTTCTGGACGGGGCGGGTTGCGGGCTGAGCGCTGGTGCGGTGCCGGTCGCCGGGGTGGCCTTGGGCGCGGTGGTTTTGCTGCGGATGGAATATGCGGGGCTCTGGGCGGGTTATTGCGGTGCAGCAATTCGTCGTCATGCGGCCGTTCTCGGGCCGCCGGAAGGGTTCGTGTTCATGCGTGGTTTCTCGGGTGTTGGTCGTGGTTTGGGTTTTGCGGTGTTGGGATTGTCGCTGGTGTTGGGGTTGCTGGCGGCAGCCATCCCAGCGCTGGCGGAGGGTTCTGACCCGGAGTTTGTACGAGTCGAGGTGCCGGTGACGGTACAGGTCGTTGATTCCGGGTCCCCCAATGGCGGCGGCGGCGGTTCGGGCGAGATCGGCGATGGCGGCCAGCCCGGCGAAGGCGGCTCGGGCGACGGTGAGATTGGCGATGAAGGCTCGGGCGGTCAGGATGGGCTCCCTGGGGACGGCGGCCAGCCTGGCGACGGCGGTTTGGGCGACGGCGGCGCTGATGGCGATGGCGGTTCGGCTGGTGAAGATGGGCTGCCTGGTGAAGGCGGTCAACCCGGCGATGGCGGCTCGGGCGAAGCTGGCGATGGCGGTTCGGGTGACGGGGACGCTGATGGTGAGGGCGGTTCGGTTGGCGCGGATTCGTCGGTTGGGGTGTTGCCGTTCACTGGTTCCGGGTTGTGGGCTGCTGGTTTGGCGGTGTTGCTGGTCGGCGCGGGCGTGACGATTCTGGTTGTGAGGGCCGGGACTGGCCGGGGCGTGCGGCTGGCGGCCGGGGTTCTTCTGAGCGTGGGCGTTGTCGCCGGCGTGGGCGGCGTGGTGGCCGCGTCGGCGGAGCCCGCAGGGCCCTCGGCGGCGGACGGCGTGGTTGTAGTGGTGGACAAGGGCGTGTCGTTGACGGGCCGCGCGACCGTGGGGTTGGATGTGGCCGGGCTGGGCTCGAAGGTGGTCGGGGTGGACCAGGCTATCGAGGCCGGCTTTGCCGAGTTTTCGGTCAACGGTGTGGGCGTGGGCGCGTCGGCCTCGCGCGTCGCGGAGGTCGCGGACAAGGACTTCGACGGCCGGTTGGAGCTTGTTCTGGAGGTCGCGGTCGACCCGGACTTGCCGGTGGGGACCTATCAGGCCGCCTCGGTGGTGGAGGCCTTCGACGAGCGCGTGGTGGTCGAGGCAGTGGAGGCCGCGTTCGCCCCGAAGCAATACGACGGGACGGATGCCCTGCTGCCAACGGCGGCCCCGGTGGTGGTCGGAGTCGCCGATGGCGATGAGGTGGCGCTGGAGGGTTTGGGATTCTCGGCCGCGGGCGTTGAAGCCGCCGCCGGGCAGTCCGTGACGGCGCGCGCGGATGGCTTGTCCGGCGAGGACGCCTGGCGCTACCGGCTGGCCAGCCCCGTGTTGCGGGTGGTGGCCCCTGGCGGGTCGGATGAGGACGGCGAGGAGCGGGCCCCGGCGGTGGCCGCGATCGTCCCGAGGGAACTGGTGGTGGCCGGTCTGGCCGCCGAGGACAGGGTTTACGACGGCACCGACGCCGTGTCGTTGACCGGGCGACCGGCGCTGGGCGGCGTTGTCGGCGACGACAAGGTGTTCGTGACCGGCACGCCGTCCGCCAGGTTTGAGTCGAAGGACGCGGGCGCGGACAAGGCCGTGGCGTTCGATCTGGGCTCATTTGCCCTTGAGGGCGCGGACGCGGCGAATTACGTGCTGCGCTCGCCGCAGTTGACCGCGTCGGTCGCCCCGAAGCCCTTGGGGGTGACCGGTTTGGCCGCCCAGGACAAGACTTACGACGGGGCCGTCGAAGCCACCATCACCGGCGATGCCGTCTTGGTCGGCGTCGAGGCGGCCGACCAGGTGACGCTCGGCGGCGTTCCGAAGGGCGAGTTCGACTCGAAGTCCGCCGGCGATGGCAAAGCCGTCGCCTTGGACGCCGATGCCGTGCGGCTGGCGGGCGCCGACGCCGGCAACTACACGTTCGACCTGCCGGGGCTGACGGCATCGGTCACGCGGCAAACTCTGACGGTGGCCGGTTGGACGGCCCAGGACAAGGTCTACGACGGCACCCAAGACGCCCACTTCTCCGGGACCGGATCCCTGGTCGGCGTGGTGGCCGGGGACCAGGTGTCGCTGACGGGCGCGCCCTTCGGCGCGTTCGACTCGAAGGCGGCTGGCGCGGACAAGCCCGTGACGGTGGACCCCGCATCGGTCGGCCTGGCTGGCGCAGACGCCGCCAACTACGTGCTGGACGTGGCTGGCGAGCACACGGCATCGGTCGCCGTGAAAGAAGTGACCGTTGACGGTCTGGCAGCCGAGGACAAGACTTACGATGCCGCCGTGGACGCCTCGTTCACGGGCGCGGCCGTCTTGGTCGGCGCGGTGACCGGCGACGACGTGGCGGTCCAGGGAGCGCCGTCAGGCCGGTTCGACTCGAAGAACGTGGGCGACGTGAAGGTGGTGACCCTGGACGAGGGCTCGCTGACCCTGGCCGGCGAGGACGCCGCCAACTACGCGCTGGCCCTGCCGGAACTGACCGCGGCGGTCGCCCCGAGGGAACTCGGGGTGGCCGGTTTGGCCGCCGAGGACAAGATCTACGACAGAACCGAGGCCGCCTCGCTGACGGGCGCCGGGTCCCTGGTCGGCGTGGTGGACGACGACCTGGTGTGGCTGGCGGGCGCGCCGGTGGGCGTGTTCGACTCCGCCGCCGCCGGGGAGGGCAAGACCGTCACGGTCGACCCGGACGCGTTGAGCTTGGCCGGCGAGGACGCACAAAACTACACGTTGCGACTGCCCCAACTGACCGCGTCGGTGGCCCCGAAGGGCTTGAGCGTCGCGGGCTTGACGGCCAACGGGAAGGTCTACGACGGGACGGCGGACGCCTCGTTCGCGGGAGAGGCCTCGCTGACGGGCGTGGTGGACGGCGATGCCGTCTCGCTCGAGGGCGCCCCGGTCGGCGCGTTCGACTCGGAGGACGCCGGCGCCGACAAGGCTGTGACGCTCAGCGCCGATTCGTTCGCGCTAACCGGCGAGGACGCGGCCAACTACACGCTGGGCCTGCCCGAACTGCGGGCGTCCATCACCCCGAAGCGGGTCGACGTGACCGGCTTGACGGCGGTGGACAAGGTCTACGACGGTTCGGCGGACGCGGTGTTCGCCGGTTCGCCGGTGCTGTCCGGGGCGGTTGGGCAGGATCCCGTGTGGCTGACCGGGGTTCCCTCGGGCTGGTTCGGGTCCGGGGACGCCGGAGCCAACAAGACGGTGACTTTGGATCCGGCTGCGCTGCGGCTGGACGGCTCGGGCGCTCCGAACCACGTGCTGCACCTGCCCGGCTTCACGGCGTCGATCATTCAAAAGGACTTGGCCATCACAGGCTTGACGGCCGTGGACAAGACGTATGACGGAACCGCCGCCGCTGTGTTCGACGGCACGCCGGAGTTGACGGGTGAGGTGGGCCAGGACGACGTGTCGCTGACCGGGACGGCGCGGGGCGTGTTCGCCTCGGCGGCCGCTGGCGGCGCCAAAGCGGTGACGTTGAACCCGGGCGCTTTCGGGCTGGCGGGCGGCCATGCCGCCAACTACGCCTTGACCTTGCCAGAGTTCTCGGCCACCATCACCCCGCGAGAGCTTGTCATTGCGGGCTTGACCGCTGAAGACAAGGCTTACGACGGGAACGAGGACGCCTCGTTTGCGGGGACGGCCGCGCTGGTCGGCGTTGTCGAAGAGGATTCGGTGTCGCTTGATGGCGCGGCGCGGGGCGTTTTCGACTCCATGGAGGCTGGCCAGGACAAGGCCGTGAAACTGGATGCGGACTCGTTCGCGTTGTCCGGGCCCCATGCCGCCAATTACACGCTGAGCCTGCCGGAACTGACCGCCTCGATCAACCCGAAGGCCTTGACGGTCACCGATTTGACGGCCGTCGACAAGATCTACGACGGCACGGCGGCGGCTTCGTTCACGGGCGCGCCGGCCTTGGCCGGGGTTGTGGGTAAGGACGAGGTCCGGCTGGTCGGCTCGCCCGCCGGCCGGTTCGACTCCGAGGAAGCGGGGACGGGCCGGACGGTCACCTTGGACTTCGACTCGGTTTCCCTGGTAGGCGAGAAGGCCGGCAACTACCGGCTGGACGCGGCTGGCCCCTACACGGCATCGATCAAGCCGAAGGAACTCACGCTGGAGGGCTTGACCGCTGAGGACAAGACCTACAACGGGACTGCGGACGCCCGGTTTGCGGGTCAGGCCACGCTGGCAGGCGTTGTCGAGGACGATGCCGTCTGGCTGGAAGGTTCTCCGGCGGGCGCCTTCGACTCGAAAGACGTCGGAGAGGGCAGGGCGGTCACGCTGAGGGCGGGATCTTTGACCCTGTCCGGCGGCGACGCCCCCAACTACGCGTTGAGGCTGCCCGTGATGGCCGCTTCGATATCCCCGCAAGTGGTGACGCTCGAAGGCTTGACGGCCGAGGACAAGACCTATGACGGGACTGCGGACGCGACGTTCGCGGGCGAGGCGACCTTGTCCGGCGTGGTGGACGGCGAGACCGTGTCGGTCAAGGGCACGCCGCGCGGGCTGTTTGACTCGAAGAACGCCGGGGACGGCAAGACTGTGACGTTTGTGGCCGCTTCCGTCGAATTGGACGGTGCGGGCGCGGGTAACTACATCCTCGGGGTGGGCGGGCAATACACGGCGTCGGTCGCCAGGCGGCCTGTGACCTTCGAGGGCTCCGTGAAGGCCACGCGCGATCTGGACGACACCGATCCGGCGAGCTTCGATCTGCGTGTTGAGGACGAGTCCTCATTTGGGAACGTGCTGCACGGCGAAGCCTTGTCGCTCAGCGCGGATGCGGTCTCGGCCGTTGTGCCCGCTGGCGACGCGTTCGGGATCGAGGGGACCTCTCAGGGGGTGGTGACCGGCCAGTTCGGCCTCTCTGCAGGTGCCGGAGCTTCTGTCGACAACTACACGTTGGCGGAGCAGCCGACCGCACAAGTGACCATTGCGGCAGCGCGAATCGTGTTGCGAGCCGAGATCACCGCCGGCGGCCAACAGGTGAAGCTGAACAAGTACTTCGCCAACGGGTACACGGTGGACTGGGGCGACGGAACCCCGGTCGAGCAGGCACCCGAATCCGCGACCGGTTCCCTGATCCATGTCTACGACGGCGCCAGGGACGGGGGCTACAAGATCACGCTCACGTCTTTGTTGACCGGGGAGCAGCGGTGGACTTTCCGGAACGGCTCAGCGCCTTTGGTTCCAAAGTCGGGAACCACGGCCGCGCGGATGGTTGTTAAGAAGTTTCCAAAGCTTCGGGCGTTCATGTCGAGCCAAACGCGAGCTGACGACCACTTCTTCCGCAGTTTCAACTACAGCGGAGCTTTGGCCGAGTTAGCGCCGGGATCATTCGACACCAGCGACATAACCTGGGCGGGAGATCATTTCTTCGACGACTTCAACCTCAATGGCAAACTGGAACGGCTGCCCGAGGGCTCTTTCGACACGTCGGCGATCACCAGGGCGGGCTCCTATTTCTTCGCCTACTTCAACTACTACGGCGTGTTGACGGGGTTGCCGGAAGGGTCGTTCGGCACGAGCAGTATCACCAGCGCCGGGTTCAATTTCTTCGTCGCGTTCAACTACTACGGCGCGTTGACGAAGCTGCCGGAAGGGTCGTTCGACACGAGCAGGATCACCAGCGCCGGGTCCGAATTCTTCGCCGCGTTCAACTACGCCGGCGCCTTGACGGAATTGCCGGCTGGTTCTTTCAACACCCGCAGGGTTCTGCAGGTCGGATCAGGGTTCTTCGCCTATTTCAACTATCGCGGGCAACTGGCCACCCTTCCGGATTCTTTCAGGTGGCCGGCACTGGACAAAACGACAGCGAGCCAGGCGGGAAATTTCCAGGAGGCTTTCAACAGTTCGATCCGCATAAGCCGTGCGGCCAGCGAGATCATCGGCGGTTGCGCCACTCCCGACACGGACCGCAACACCTTCAGCGACAACCAACCGGGCGTGGATGAGGTAGACGACAACTGGAGGCAGTCGCCGCGCGAGTCGGAAGGGAACGAAGAGAGGGACACCCAGTGAATTGAGCCACCCCATGTGGCTTGATTGAGTCGGTTTGCTTGGACCCTGCGGGCGGCCCGGCGGCGAATGCCGCCGGACCGCCCTCTTTTCGTTTGGGTGCCTGGTCGGCTACTGGATTGCCCGATTCTTCGCCTCTGAGTGGAATATGTGGGGCTCTTGTGGGGTTGTTCGGGTGCAGCAATTTCGTCAATGTGCGGCTATTGGTGGGCCGCTGGGAGGGTTGGTTTGATGCGTGGGTTGTCGGTCGCGGCACGGGGTTTGGGCTTCGCGTTGCTGGGGTTGTTGTTCTTCTTCGCCTTGTTGGTCGCGGCTGCGGCCCCCGCGCAGGCGGATGGATCCGATGCGGGCTCGTTGCAGGTCGAGGTGCCGGTGACGGTCCAGGTGATCGACTCCGGCCAGCCGGAGGAGGGCGCGACCGGCGGCGACGAGGGCGAGGCGGAGGGCGGTCTGCCCGACGGCGGCGACAGCGGGGCTGAAGGCGAAGATTCTACGGCCGGGGGCGAGGACGCGGCCGGTGGCGACGGCGACCCGGCGGAAGGCGGCGAGGATTCGACCGCAGGTGGCGAAGATGCGACTGGTGGCGAAGACGCGACGGGTGGCGAGGATGCGACTGGCAGCGAGGACGCGGCCGATGGCGACGGTGCGGCCGGTGGCAGTTTGCCCGGTGGCGATGGTCCTTCGGCTGGAGTGTTGCCGTTCACCGGGTTTGGTTGGGACGCGGCCGCCTTGGCTTTGCTGCTGGTGGCCGCGGGGCTCGCGGTTTTGGTCGCTCGGCGGCGCCCGGCACGCGGCGTGCGGGTGGCGGCCGGGGTGCTCCTGGGCGTGGCTGTGATGGCTGGAGTTGGCGGGGTGGTGGCCGCGTCGGCGGAGCCGGCCAGCGACGACGGCCTGGTGGCCGGCTCTGCGGGGACGGCTGGCGACGGCGGCGTGGCGAGCGCGGACCGGGTGGTTGTGGTTGTGGACAAGGCGGCGTCCCTGTCGGGGGCCTCGGTCGTCGGTTTGGATGTGGCGGGGTTGGAGTCGAAGGTGGTCGGGGTGGACCAGGTGGTCAACGCCGACTTCGAGGCGGAGTTCTTGGCGGACGGCAAGGCTGTGGGCGGTTCGCCGGTGCGTGTCGTCCAGGTGGCGGACAAGGACTTCGACGGCCGGTTGGCGGTCGACCTGGAGGTGACGGTCGATGAGGGCCTGCCGGTGGGGGTGTATGAGGCGGTTTCGACGTTCGTGGCCGTTGACGACCGGGCGGTGATCGGCGCGGTCGAGGCTGCGTTCGCGCCGAAGGAGTACGACGGGACTGATGTGCTGGTTCCGGCGGGGGAGCCGGTGCCGGTAGGGGTGGCCGCCGACCACGACGTGGTGTTGGACGGCCTAGGCTTCACCGTCGGCGGGGTTGACGCGGCGGCTGGCCTGCCGGTGGCGGGCCACGTGGAGGGTTTGTCCGGGGAGGACTCGTGGCGTTACCGGTTGGCGGCCCCGGTGTTGAAGGTTGTCGCCCCCGGGACCGGGGATGGCGGCCAGGACGGCGGCGACGGCGGCGGCGACGGCGTGGACGGCGGCGAGGGCGGCGCGGAGGCGCCGGTGGTGGTCGCGGTTGTGCCGAGGGAACTTGAGGTTGTCGGTTTGTCGGCCGAGGACAAGGTCTACGACGGGACTGACGCTGTCTCATTAGCGGGCACCCCGGTGCTGTCCGGGTTGCTCTCCGGCGATGACGTGTCGTTGGCCGGATCGGCGTCCGCCACGTTCGAGTCAAAGGACTCCGGGAGCGGCAGGATCGTGGTCGTGGACCGGGGTTCGTTGCGGTTGGAGGGCACGGACGCTTCGAACTACGCGCTGCGGGTCCCGCAGCTGCGGGCCGACATCGCGCCGAAAACGTTGGCGGTGGCGGGTTTGGCCGCCCAAGACAAGGATTACGACGGGTCCGCGGACGCGGCGATCGCCGGGACGGGGTCCTTGGTCGGCGTGGTCGAAGGCGACCAGGTGTCCCTGGCGGGCGCCCCGGCCGGCCGGTTCGACTCGAAAGCCGCAGGCGAGGGCAAGACGGTGGCGCTGGACGCCGACTCGCTCGGCCTGGCGGGCGCGGACGCCGCCAACTACGCGCTGGAATTGCCGGAGTTGACTGCGGCCATCGCCCCGAAGCGGTTGGCCGTAGAGGGCCTGGCCGCTCAGGACAGGGTGTACGACGGCTCTGTGGTCGCCTCGTTCACCGGCTCGGCGGTGTTGGCGGGCGTGGAGGCCGGCGATGCCGTCACGCTCACGGGCGCACCGGTCGGCACGTTCGCATCGAAGGAGGTGGGCGACGGCAAGACCGTCACCCTGGACGCCGACTCCGTTGGCCTGGCGGGCGCGGAGGCTGCCAACTACGTGTTGGACACGGCGGGCGACTACACGGCATCGGTCACCCCGGCGGTGGCGACCGTCGAAGGTCTGACGGCCGAGGACAAGATCTACGACGGGTCGCGGGACGTTGCGTTCGCGGGCGAGGCTTCGCTCGCCGGGATTCTGGACGGCGATGCCGTGTCGCTCAAGGGCGCCCTGTCAGGCGTTTTCGCTTCGAAGGACGCCGGGAACGACCAGGCCGTGACGCTCGACGCGGACTCGTTCGTGTTAGCCGGCGCGGACGCCGACAACTATCTGTTGAGCCTGCCCGAATTGCGGGCCTCGATCGCCGCGAAACGCGCCGATGTGGCCGGTTTGACCGCTGTGGACAAGGTCTACAACGGGTCTGCGGAAGCCATGTTCGCCGGGTCGCCGGTGCTGGTCGGGGCGGTTGAGGGAGACCTGGTGCACCTGGCCGGGGCGCCGTCCGGAGAGTTCGACACAAGGGACGCCGGGGCGGGGAAAACCGTCACGCTGGCGCCAGGCGCGTTTCGGCTGACCGGCGGCGACGCCCCCAACTACGTGCTGCGCCTGCCCGCCTTCGAGGCGTCGATAGCCCAGAGGGAAGCTGCGCTCGGGGGCCTGACGGCCCTCGCCAAGACCTACGACGGCTCCCGTGACGCCCAGATCGCGGGGAAACCCGTGTTGGCGGGCGTGGTCGAGGGTGACGTGGTGTCGGTCCAAGGCGCGGCCGCAGGGGCGTTCGACTCCAAGAACGTCGGTCAGGGTAAGACTGTGACGCTGGAGAAGGGGTCTTTGACCCTGTCCGGCGCGCATGCGGGCAACTACGCGCTGGTCTTGCCGGCGCTGAAGGCGTCGGTGGCGCGGGCGGAGGTGACCGTGGGGGGTTTGGCGGCCGAAGACAAGGTCTACGACGGGACCAAGAAAGCCTCGTTCTCCGGCCCGGCTGCGCTGGTGGGCAAGGTCGCTGGCGACAAAGTGTCGCTGGAAGGCACTCCCACAGGGACATTCGCCTCGAAAGACGCTGGGACCGGCTTGAGCGTCGCGCTGGACGCCGCCTCGTTGAGTTTGGTTGGCGAAGACCGGGGCAACTATGCCTTGAAAATGGCAGGCGACTACTCGGCATCGATCAACGCCCGTCCGGTGACCTACACCGGATCGGTCAAAGCCGACCGGGAACTTGGCGACGCGAACCCCTCCGGTTTCAGCCTGCGAATCGACAACTGGACCGCCTTCGCGGACGTGGTCGCAGGTGAGGCGCTTACTCTAGTCGCCAGCGGGGTCACCGAGGTCGTTCCGGCCAACGGCGTGTTTGACGTGGAGGGTGTTTCGCCGGCAGCGGTGACCGGAGCCTTTGGATTTGAGGCCGGCTATGGCGTCAAGGCCCAGAACTATGCGCTAGTCGAGCAGCCGACCGTCCAGGTGGAGGTCGCCATGACGCAAATCGTTCTGGGGGTCACGATCACCGAGCCGGAGCAGCAGGTGACTTTGTCGAAGTACTTCTCGAACGGATACACCGTGGACTGGGGGGATGGGGCGACGGATTCCGTGTCGGTGTGGGATTCGAACTCGTTGACCCACGTCTACGCTGACGCCGACACCTATCAGGTCCGGCTGAAATCCACCACGTCCGGAACGCAGCGGTGGAGCTTCCGGAATGCCGGGAAGGCTCTTGTCCCCAGACAAGGCACGACCGCGCAAGAAGTGGTTATAAGGGAGTTCCCGGAACTTCGTTGGTTCACTGCGAACGGAAGAGCGCCTGCAAGCAACTTCTTCGCTGACTTCAACAATGAGGGCGCGCTGACCGGCTTGCCGGATGGCTCCTTCGACACCAGCGGGATTGAGGCCGCCGCAGACGGGTTCTTCAGGGCATTCAACTATGGCGGGAACCTGGCGCGCCTGCCGGAGGGCTCTTTCGACACGTCTGCGATCACTTCGGCGGGATATCAATTCTTCGCCGAGTTCAACGGCCACGGCCCGTTGACGGAACTGCCCGATGGGTCGTTTGACACCGGGAGCCTCAAGACAGCCGGGGGGGAGTTTTTCGCGCGGTTCAACGAGCAGGGCAATCTGGTAGGCCTCCCTCGCGGTTCGTTCGACATCAGCGGAATCACTGCGGCGCCGACGGGCTTCTTCGCGAATTTCAATCTGTATGGAACTCTGCGGGAGTTGCCGGCGAACTCGTTCGACACCGGCGGCATAGCGGCGGTGGCGGGCCGGTTCTTCGCCTACTTCAATTACTACGGGAGTTTGACGCGCTTACCTGAGGGGTCGTTTGAGACGGGCGGCATCACCTCAGCTGGAGCCGAGTTCTTCTACCGCTTCAACAGCGGGGGTAAACTTGAAGAGCTGCCTGACGGGTCATTCAACACTAGCGGCATAGAGTCGGTTGGGAAGTCCTTCTTCGCGCGTTTCAACGACTGGGGCGCGCTGACCAAACTGCCCGAAGGCTCGTTCGGGACGCAACAGATCGTAATTGCGGCCGACGAATTCTTCAGCGGTTTCAACACCGGCGGACCCATCAATACGCTGCCGACTGGTTCGTTTATGACTGACGCAATAACCTCGGCGGGTTCGGGCTTCTTCGCCAGCTTCAACTCTAGCGGCGCCTTGACCGGGCTGCCGGCTGGCTCGTTCAACACGAGTAACATCACGTCGGTCGGCAAGGACTTCTTCGCGTTGTTCAACGCGTACGGCGCGCTTGAGGAGTTGCCGACCGGATCCTTCGATCTGAAGGGCATCCGCGAGGCTGACGACGGCTTCTTTCAGCGTTTCAACATGAACGGGGCGAAACTGGTTGAACTACCCGCTGGCTCGTTCCAGATCACGAATATCGAGTCAGTGAAGAGAGACTTCTTTTCTTGCTTCAATGACAGCGGGAGCTTGACAACGCTCCCTGAAGGCTCCTTCAACACGGGCGCGATCACGTCGACGGGATACGGCTTCTTCTACGCCTTCAACGCTGGCGGCAGCCTAGTGCGGTTGCCTGACCACTCCTTCACGAATGAGAGCGTTAGCTCAGTGGACCAGGCCTATTTCTCATACTTCAACTACCGGGGTTCTCTAGTGGAGTTGCCCGAGGGGTCATTTGCCGAGAGGAACATCGTGTCGGCCCCAGAGAGCTTCTTCGCCGGTTTCAACTCCGAAGGCGCCTTGACATCGCTGCCGGAGGGTTCATTCAACATTGACAACATCGAGTCGGTTGGCAACGCCTTCTTCTTGACCTTCAACTCCTACGGGGCACTGGAGAGCCTGCCGGAGGGTTCGTTCAACTCCAGCAGGTTGGTGTCGGTAGGAGAGAACTTCTTTTGGCGCTTCAATACCAACGGCAAGTTGAGAACGCTGCCGGCTTCGTTCATGTGGCCGAAACTTGATCAAGCGGAGGTCGACAAGCGGAATAACTTCGAATACGCGTTTTCGAGTGGAACCACGCTGCTCAGCGACGTCGGTCGCATTGTGAACGGTTGCGCGGCCCCGAGCGAGCAGCGCCACGTGTTCAGTTCGAACCAGCCAGGGGCGGAGGATCTGGAACTGACCTGGCGGACGTGATGTCCGCCTGGACCATGCGGGCCACCATGCCGGCGAAGTCCACTGTGGGCGCCCAGCCCAGTTCGCGGCGGGCTTTGGCTGGGTCGCCCACCAGCAGGTGGGGGTCGGCCGGGCGCGCCAGCGCCGGGTCGACCTCCACGTGAGCCCGCCAGTCCTCAACGCCGACGCAGGCGAACGCCTCACGGGCCAGGTCCGCGACTGAGTGGGCCTGGCCCGTGGCCACCACATAGTCGGCCGGCTCCGGGTGCCTGACCGCGCGGACCATCGCGTCCACGTAGTCGGGCGCCCAACCCCAGTCACGCCGTGCGTCCAGGTTTCCCAGGCGCAAAACGCCGCCGCCGCGCTCCGCTATCAGGGCCGCCCCGGCCGTGATCTTCCTGGTCACAAAGCTGAGCGGTCGCCGGGGCGACTCGTGGTTGTAGAGGATGCAGGCGACCGCGAACAAGCCCTTGGCGCGGTACGCCTCGACCATGAAATGCGCGTACGCCTTGGCGGCCCCATAGGGGCTGACCGGCGCGATCGGAGTCGCCTCGGTTTGGGGCGAGTCCTTGGGGGACCCGAAGATTTCCCCGCTGGACGCCTGCAGCACGCGCACGCCGCGCCCCGTGCGCCTTTGCAGTTCCCACGCCGCCTCGAAAACCGCCGCCGCGCCGGTCCCGTTGACCCGCCCCGTCGTCAGGGGGTCCTCCCAGGATTGCGCCACCGAGGAGACGCCCCCCAAGTTGTAGATCTCATCCGGTTCCAGCGCCCGGATCAGTTCCGCCACGCTCCCCGGCTCGGCCAGGTCGCCAGCGTGGATCCGCACGCCCGCCGGGACGAACCGCGTCTCGTTTTCCGATGCCGTGTCGAGCACCGTGCCGTGCACGTCCATTCCCTCGCCCAACAACCGCTCGCTGAGGTAGGAGCCGTCCTGGCCGCCCACGCCGGTGATCAGCGCGACACTCATCGGGTGCCCCCCTTATGCCTATTTGGCGGCCAGCTTCGCTTGGGATTCCAAGTCCGAGTCCACCATCATGGCCACCAGCGTTTCGAAATCGACCTCCGGGCGCCAGCCGAGGACCCGGCGCGCCTTCGACGAGTCGGCCACCAGGCGGTCGACCTCCGCTGGCCGGAAGAAGCGCGCGTCTTGTTCCACATACGGCGACCAGTCGTCAATCCCGACATGGCCGAAGGCCTGGTCCAGCAGGTCCCGGATCGAGCGGGTCTGGCCGGTGCCGATCACGTAGTCGTCGCCCTGCGGTTGCTGGAGCATCAGCCACATTGCCCGCACATAGTCCCCGGCGAAACCCCAGTCGCGCTCCGCGTCCAAGTTGCCCATGACCAGTTTGTCTTGCAGCCCCAGTTTGATGCGGGCCACCGCCAAGGACACCTTGCGGGTGACGAACTCCGGGCCTCGCCGGGGCGACTCGTGGTTGAAGAGGATGCCGCTGGAGGCGTGCATCCCGTAGGACTCGCGGTAGTTGATAGTCATGTAGTGGCCGAACACCTTCGCCACGCCGTAGGGCGAGCGCGGCCAAAGGAGGGTCGTTTCCCGTTGCGGCACCTCTTGTACCTTCCCAAACATCTCCGAGCTGGACGCTTGGTAGAAGCGGACGGCGTCCACGGCATCGCCGGCGAAAAGGCGGACGGCCTCGAGGAGGTTCAACACGCCGATCCCCGTCACGTCGGCGGTGACGTGGGCGTTGTCCCACGAATAGGCGACGTAGGAAATGGCGCCCAGGTTGTAGACCTCGCTCGGCTGTGAGATGTCGAGGACCCGCCGGAGCGACGACTGGTCCGTCAAGTCGCCCTGGACAATGCGCACCTCGGGAACGGTGCGGGCGACCAACTCGGCCTTGGGGTTCTGTTGCCCGCGGACCAAGCCGAAGACTTCGTATCCTTTGCTGAGCAGCAATTCGGCCAGGTAGAGGCCGTCCTGGCCGGTGACACCGGTGATGAGGGCATTGGGCACGCGCACAAGGGTACCCCGAACTCGCGCGCGGCCTACGGCGTGCCGTCAAGCACGGCGTTGATCTTCGCCTTGGCGTTGTCCACTGTCGCCTGGTCGGGAATCATGACGTAGAGCCGCTGCGCCCCCATCGAATAGGTGGGCTCGCTGGCGCCCTGCCCGTCCACGCTGACCGATTCGACCTGCCACGACTTGCCGTCCTCAAGACGTTGGCGGACCACGGAGGTGATCTGGTCCATCGGGACGTTCATCTCCAGGGCGCCGTCAAGGGCGTCCAGGAGCTTGTCGTAGCGGAGCAGGTTGGAGCGCTGCGACGCCTTGTCGATCAAGGCGGCGATCACCTTCTGTTGATTCTGGCCGCGGGTGCGGTCGCCGGCGGCGAAGGAATAGCGCTCCCGGCTGAACCCGAGGGCCTGCTCGCCGTTCATGTGGTTGACGCCCGTGGTGAAGGTGAAGTTCCCGTGGCGCGAGGTGAAAGCCTGGTCAACATTCACATCGACCCCGCCCAATGTGTCCACAATCTTCACCAATGATGAGAAGTTCACGCGGGTGTAGTAGTCGATTTGGATTCCGTAAAGGTCCTCCAGCGTTTCGATCGACTTCTGCACGCCGTAGATGCCGGCGTGGGTCAGCTTGTCTTTGGTGCCGGTGGTGCCGTGGAGTTGCACGTAGTAGTCGCGCGGAGTGTTGACCAGGACCACTTGGCCGGTGTCCGGGTTGACCGCCATGAGCATGTTCACGTCGGAGCGCGACACCCGGTTGATCGGCCCGGCGGTGTCGATTCCGGAGATGTACACCACGAAGGAGGAACCGGCGGGTTTGGGGCTGGCGCTGGGCGGCGCCGCCACGGGGGCCGCGTCTAGGTCGAAGGTGTAGATGATCTGGATTGAGTCGTAGAAGTCCGGGTCGGACTCCTCGTAGATGGCGAGGAAGCTGGAGTCGAGCACGGCGGCGTCGAACCCCTTCGCCGTGAGGCCTGCCGCCAATTCGGTCGGGTCGGCGCATTGGGTGAAAGATGAGTCGAACTTGCTTTGCAGTTTCAGCTCTACGGCCTGTCGGTTCACGTCATTGGCGAGTTCGCCAATGCTCTCGCGCTTGAGCGAGCTTTCGGCTGGGTCGTGGTCCTGCAGCGCAATCACGACGTATTCGCTCTTGGGCTGCACAGGCCTTGCTCGGTTGACAAAGCCTTCCACGTCGGAGACGGCTTTCACGCCCACCGCCGATGCCGCTATGCCCAGTAACGCGACCAGGCTCAGCGCGGTGAACCGGAACCAGGAAGGCGGCGCGTGGGTGCGCCACAGGGCGACCGCCACCAGCCCCGCCACCAGGACCGCCACGAAACCCGTTCCGGCCAGCCACGGCACGGGCAGAACGCCGAACCGGCTCAGGGCGACCAGGCCCACCACCACGGCCACCCCGAGCGCCGTCGCCAGCACCCGTGCGACCCAGCGCGGGAAGCGGCCGCCAGCAGCACCAGAACTGGCTTGTTCCACGGCGTCCGGTCTTGCTCTCACGTTTGTAGCCCCTTTGAATCCCTCTAGTCACTTGTGTTTACGCAACGTCGCCCGTTTGGTGGGGCATGGTGCCCGCTGACGTTCCCCGAGCTTCCCGGTCGCCTTGGGTTCCGACAATAGCGCGTCGGAACAAAGGCGAAGTCGTTCGTGATCCCGGCGAGCCGGGTCATTTTCCCCGGCGGCCTTGCCTCAAACTGGCTGCGGCGACCCCCAAGAATCGGGGACCCTCCACCAGGTAACGCCGCGCCAGGCGCCTGGGCTCTTGGGCAAGGCGCCAGGCCCACTCGAGGCCAAGGCTCTGCGTCCACTTCGGAGCCCGCCGCACAACTCCGGCGGCAAAGTCCACGGCCGCTCCCGCGCCCACGTAGACGCCCGGCGGGAGGGTGTCGCGCCATTGGCGGAACCACAACTCCTGTTTCGGCGCGCCCAGGCAGATGAACACGACCGAAGGACGAAAAGCGCCCAGTTCCCCCACCACGTCCGCAGATCCTTGATCGGCGGCCGAACGCAGCACCGGGAGGCCAAAGCCCCGGATCGCTGCCCCGTGCGAGATTTCGGTGAGACGCTCGGCGGCTTTCGCCGCAATTCCGGGGGCGCCGCCGACCAGCGCGACTTTCCAACCGCGCGCGTTCGCGGCGCGAGTCACCTGGAAGATCAAGTCGGCGCCCGTGTTTCGCCACGGTTTGGCCAGACCCATCAACCGGGCCAGCACCACCAGGGGCATGCCGTCAATAGTTCGCAGTGAGGCCGCCTGGTAAGCGCTGCGGTAGGCCGGGTTTTCCTGCAGGTCCAAGACTTGGTTCACGTTCAGCGTGGTCACCAGGTGCCTGTCTCCGTCTTTCGCCAACTCGTCGATCCGGGCAAGCAAGGCGTTCGGGCTCCCGCTGAACACGGCCTGCCCGTACAGCCTGAGCACGCCTTCAGACACTTCGAAGCGCGCTGGCCGGCGGCCGCGACCGTTTGCAGTCATTCAGGCAAGATTACACGGGCGCCTTTTGTTTCCGGTGGCGCCCCGCTGCGGACCGGAGGCTTTCCCACGGAGAGCGGCCAACTGCGGGTCAGCCTTGTTTGGGGCGAACGCTGCGGCGCACAGTCATCCGACTGGCGGCTTTGTCTGATTTGCCGCCCAGCTTCGAGGCCCTTCGGCGCGGCGGGGCCGGGCTGTGTTCGGGCTCGGCCAGCAAGGCTGCGGAAATGAGCAGCGGGCCCGCCACCAACGGTCCCAACATGGACTCTGCGATGGCTGCGGTGCCGATCCAAGTGCCGAGGAGCGCCGCAGACTGTCGGCCCAGCATGCGGGCGAGGAGAGCCACAACGACCACGAAGAGGATCAGGCCCGGCAACCCGATTTGGTAGGCCATGACCCCCAGCCCGGACTCGCTGCCGGTTTCAAGGGTTCCAATCACGGACGCCGGCGCGCTGGAATCTTCGTTGAGGACGTCGAACAGCCTGCCGAAGTTTCCCCCCTCGCCCAAATGGTGCCCCAACGGCTGGCTCAAAGCGCTCCGGACGCCCAGCACCAGGCCGGACCAGTGAATCGAAGAGCTGTCGCCCCGGATCAGGGAGGCGGGGTCGCTGAAGGCGTGGACCACGGCGCCTCGGTAGAGGACGGTCATGTATGTCAAGGTGGCGAGGGCCACCATGGCCGGGGCCGCCGCCACGACTTTTGCTCGCCACGCCGGCCGCTGGCCCAGGCCGTACAGCGCGAAGCCCAGCACCAGCAGCAAAGGCGCCATCTTCACGCCGGAGAGGAAGCAGGCAATGCCGGCTCCCATGATTACCAGGCAAAAGCGCACAACGCCAAGAGCCCCCAGGCGGGACCGCTCTTCGGGACTTGACGAGGCGGAGAACCACAGCATGGCCGCCGCGAGGACGGTGCCCGAAGCGATGTATCCGGCGGTCACGGGTTCGCCTAGAAAACCGCCGATCCGTTCGATCTTGATGCCGAACAGCGGCGTGGAGGTCGACAAAGAAGAGAGCGAGGCAAGGGTCTCGGTGCCCATGAAGCCGCGCCATCGCGAGGTGCCGACCATTTCCTCGATCATCGCCCCGGCGAACAACGCGCTTGCCAGAAACGACAGCCAACTGCCAAGGATCTGGTTCTTCCTCTCCCGCTGCCACGTTCGCGTCCTGGCCGCCACCAGCAAGAGGACCAGGATTGGCAGGGCGAAGTTCCGCCCGTAGGCCAGCGCGCTGGGCGCCAGGGACCGCAGGTTGATCGCCATGCACGCGAAATACGCGGCCAGCACCCAAAGCACCGGGCGCAGCCGGGAGAGGTAGTTCCAAACCGCAGGAGCACAGGCGGCCGCGGCCACCAAAGCGGACAGCGTCTTCGCCTCTGTCACGGCCAAAGGCGCTTCCTCTTGCACAAGTCGGAACCAGAGCCCGGAGATGAAGTTTTGGCTCATGGCAAGCACCAGCCAGTAATACAGGTAGGCGTCAAAAGCGCGCCGCGCCATCAGCGCGGACGCGACCACCGTGACAAGGCAGCTGATGACCAACCCGACCGTTGGCAATATGGGGGCCAGGACCGCCGGAACGCCGTAGGTGACCGTCGCGAGAGCCCCGCCCCAGCAAAGCGCCGGCACCGCGTCCACAGGCACGGAGTCGACCTGGCGTAACCACCGAACGCGCAGGCGCTCGCGACGGCGGCCGGGGGGCTTTCCCCCGGCCGCAGCCTGGCGCGTTGCCGCCGCAGGCCGATCGTTCAATGCCATGTGGTGTCGGGACCTCCAATTTCGCCCAGCCGGCCGCAGGCCGCTGCACACCTAGGATACGTGGCTCCCAAGTGACTGGCTGGGATGTGCCGCCCTGGCGGCGAGGGCAAGGCGCGCCTGTCTTCGCCGGTTCCCGGCGAGCGGCCACAAGGAGCGGCGTTCGCGTCTAGTATTCTCGTTTGTCGTGCCCGTAGCCTTTCAGCCGCCGTCCGGACCGGAAGCGCGCCCAGGGACGCTGGGTGGGCTATCGCACCAGGCGGTGGCGAACCGCATGCGTCTGAGCCCCGCTCAGACCTTGCGACGGCCGTCCGCCCAACACGCGCCTGGCAGTTCGGGAAGGGGTAACAATGAGTTTTCGTGACGGGCTCCTTGTGGTGCGCAAGTTTTGGTGGCTGATCCTTGTGGGCCTTGTCGCGGGCGTGGCGGTCGGCTATCAGACGTTCACGGCTCAACCCGCGACCTACACGGCCAGTTCCAATGTGATCGTTGGCTGGTATGGCGCCGACCGCGTGACTCATTACTCCAACACCTGGGCGGCCCAGGTCCTGGCGATGGGCTTGGACGAGGAAGACTACCGAGCGGCGGCCGAAGCCGGGGGACTGGATCTCGAGCTGGTCGACCTGGAGCAGGCCATCAGAATCTCGCAGACCCCAGACGAGGCGAGAATCGAGGCGTTTGTCGACGCGAATGAGCCTGCGGCCGCCCGCGCCGCCGTGGCGGCGGTGATCACCGCCGTGACGGACAACGTCAAGGAGTTGGCGGGGGCAGGCGGGCGCGGCGCCGTCTATGTTCCGGGGCCGGTCACGGCGGAACTCACCTCCGCGCCGGGCCCGAGTCTGGCCAGCCAGATGGCGACCGGCGGGATCCTCGGGTGCGCCCTGGGGTTTGTCCTGGTGGGGGTGGCATACTTCGCCCGGCGAACCGTGCTCAGCTCTGACACCATGCGGGAGTTCGGGCTGCCCGTCTTCGGCACGCTTGCCAGTTCCCGGCCACGTGCCTCACGGATCCCGGTGCCGGAGGAAAGCCGGGTTCTTGAGAAGATCAGGCTGGCCCTGCGAGCCGACTCGGTGCGGTTCCTGCTGATGATGTGTTCGAGCGCCGCAGATGTGGCGGCAATCGCCGAGTCTGGCGCCGCGTCGCGCCTCGCGGCCGTCATGGGGCCGGATGCCGTCATCGTGGCGGGGAAGGGGAAGGTCGGCGAAGAGATCGTGCAGTCTTTGGACGAATTGCCGCTTGTGCCCTGGCTGGAACAGCGGGTGTTGCTGACCCCCGAGCTGATGGCTTCCGGCCGCGCCGCGCGCCAACTGCTCGCCCATTCGGCCACTCGGCCGGTGTTGTTCGTTTGCGACGCCGAGCCAATCGCCCTGTCTGCGGCAAGCCTGACGCAGAGCGTGCTGCTCGCCGCAGTGCCCGGCAAGACCAGAATCACCAGCCTTCGCCAACTTGGCGTTGATCTGGAACTGACAAACAGCCACCCGATCGGCGCCGTGCTGGTCAAGGCCTGACGGTCGAGCGGGCTTTTGCTATGGTGGGCGTTTCGCGGATGGCTGTACTCCGAATTCCGGTCGCGGCGGAGGCGCACAAGACCCCGGATTGGAGATTCTGAAAGGTGACGGTGGATTCCAATCGCGTGCGCCCGCTGGCCAATCGCCTGGGACGTTACGCCCATATCGACGCACTGCGGGCCTACGCGGTTCTCGTGGTGGTGGTCTCCCACCTTTGGCCCGACCTGGCGGTGCCTGGCGGCAGCGGCGTGACGCTGTTCTTCGCCATCTCGGGTTTCGTCATCACGCTGGTGACATTGAAAGAATTCGACAGAACGGGCGGGTTCTCCGTTCGCGGGTTTTATTGGCGCCGTTGCCTCAAGATAATCCCGCCTTTTGTCGCGATAATCGCTGTGCCCACGCTGGTCTATGCGGTCTTTCGGCCGGTCAACTGGGGAAGGTTTCTGAGCCAGGTCTTCTTCTTCTACAACTGGACACGAGAGCCGGAAGGACCCGGCGTTCTGCCCGGATCAGGCGTGACCTGGAGCCTGGCGATCGAGGAGCAATTCTATATCGCGTTCGCGTTGGCTTGGCTCTGGCTTGTCCACCGAAGTGGTCGCCCCATAAGGGTTCTGGCCTACGGAGCGGTCGTCATGTCGTGCCTTGCGATCACGGAGCGTTTTGCCTTCGCCTTCGCCGGCGCCTCATGGGAGCGTTCCTACTATGGGACTGACACCCGGCTCGACTCAATCGGGATCGGCGTTCTGACGGCGATTGTCTTTTACCGGAAACTGGCCAACAACCTCTGGAGACGGGTGTCGGCCATCTTCCGCAGCGACTGGATGCTCTTGGCGATGATCATGCTCTACCTGGCTTCGGTGGCGGTGCGCAACGACATGTTCAGGGACACAATCCGCTACACCGCGCAATCCGCAGTCGCATGCGGTCTGATCCTCTACGGCATGCTGCGCCCCAATTCGCCGACCCGGATCCGTCTGGCCTTTGAGAAGGTCGTCTCCGTCCGGTTTGTGCAGGTGGTCGGATTGTCCAGCTACAGCCTGTACCTGGTTCACGCCCCCGTCTTCCACTTGGTCTCGTTTGTCACCGGGGAGTTCGCCCTGGCAGGGTTGTGGGCGCTAGTCGTCTCATTCGGCGCGATGGGGTTGGCGATCACCGCGGGATACTTGAGTTGGCGATTGATCGAGACGCCGGCGCTAAGACTGAAACAACTGTTTTCAAGCGAGCGGACTTGATAGCTCCACTGGGGGTAGCGGTGAGTTGCAAGTCGGCGAAAGGTTAGGCGGAACATGACCAACGCTCTGAAGCGGCACCTGATCGGCGCCCTCATGAAAGCGCGGCGCGCCGTCTTGGGCGCGGCGGACTCTCCCCGTTTGGTGCGGGCGACTCGGCGGCGCGTTCTCAGGACGTTTGGGGAGGCCGCGCGGGAGCCCCGGAGGGGGCCCGGCTATCATCTCTTGATCACGTCGACAGGGGTGAACAACATTGGCGACCAGGCGATGTTCGAGACTTTTGTTCAGAACGCGCCGGGCCGCATCCTCGCCATAACGGGGCCCAGGGCGACGTACCGGATTCCGGATGACGCGGCGGACCGCGTTCGTCTGGTCAAGCTTGGCCGCTTGATCTACGGATTCGGCCTTTCGCATCGACGGGACGTGGCGCGCTTCGCCCGCCTGGCGACCCGCGCCCGGTCGGTCGCCCTGGTCGGCGCCGACGTGATGGACGGGGGTTACGGCGTCCGCAAGTCGGTCGTGGAGTGGGCGTTGGCCCAGGGCGCGGCTGAGGCGGGGTTGCCGACTCGAGTGTTGGGTTTCAGTTGGCAACAGGACGTTGACCAGGCGGTCGCGGACGCGGCTCGAAGCGCGGTCGAGTCCGGCGTGGTCGCCTATCTGAGGGACCCCGACTCGGCGGATCGCTTCGAAGCCGCCACGGGTGCGCCCGCCCGCCGCGCCGCCGACATAGTCTTCCGTCTGCAGGGCAAGGATGATTCGGAGCCGGCCGTTCGTCTGGCGCAAGAGCTGGCCTCGCGGGGGCCGCTGCTGTTGGTCAACGTGAGCGCCTTGATCGCGCGAAGCGTGGACCTTTCCCGCGACTACCAGCGGGTCGCGGACGCGGCCCGCGCGTTGGGTTTTCAAGTGCTGTTTGTCCCTCATGTCGGCGATGCCGCCGGGGGAGACGCGTCGGCCATCCGGACCGTGGTGGACCGGCTCGCCTGGGAGCCGGGGCAGGTGTCGGCGTTGCTAACCCCCCAGCAGATCAAGGCCCTGGCGGAGCGCGCGAGCCTGGTGCTGACCGGCAGGATGCACCTGGCGATTCTCGCCCTGTCGCAGGGCACTCCCGCGATCGTCCTGAGCACCCAGGGGAAAGTGGCGGGACTGCTGCGCGAGGTTGGAACCCCGGACTGGTGCTTAGAACCCAAAGAAGGCTTCGCCGACCAGGTGATACCGATTCTTGAGGCCTATGCCCGCCAAGGATCCGGTCCCGACGTGGGGCCTGGAGTTGGGCGGCTCAGCGAGTTGGCCCAGTCGAACTTCGTCGGCCTTGCGGCCCCGGCCTCCCCCGCCGACGAGCGTTCGCGCGCCGAGCGCTGAGCGGGGGCGCGGCCCCCACGGCCGGTGGCCTGGACGGCGGCGGCCGCGGAGACGTGGCGCAGGGGAACGGGGGACGGGGAAACGCGGGAAGGCCATCGGCACCAGGGGTTCTTGGTAGTCTTGGATGCCGTGTCCACGGCTCTGCGTTCCGGGGCCCGCGGCGCGGGGGCGAGCCTTGTGGGCCAGTTCGGCCGGGTGGCGATTCACTTCTTCGGCACCATCGCGTTGACGCGTCTTCTGCTGCCTGAGGATTTCGGCTTGGTCGCAATGGTGGCCGTATTCGTGGCCCTGAGCGAACTGATCCGGGACTTCGGCATGTCGACTTCCGGGATCCAGGCACAGCACTTGTCCGCCCAGCAGGCCTCGAACTTGTTCTGGGCGAACGTTGTGCTCGGCGCTTTGGGCGGCCTCCTGCTGGTGGGGCTCACGCCATTGGTGGTGGCGTTGTACGGGGAGCCGCGCCTGGGGACCATCATTCCCTGGATGGCGGCCGCCACCTTGTTGAACGGTGCCCAAGCCCAGCTCCAGGTGCAACTGGTGCGGGCCATGCGGTTCGTCGCCGTGGTCGTCAGCGACTGCCTGGCGTGGGGCGCGGGCTATGGGTTCGCCATCGTCGGAGCCGCGAACGGCATGGGCTATTGGGCGCTGGCCATTCAGCCGCTGGTTGTGGCGTGTGTGATGGTGGTGTCACGGTGGTGGCTGACCAGATTCCGTCCCCAAAAGCCCAGGCATCTCAGGTCGTCAACGGCGCTTTTCCGGGCGGGAGGGCACTACGGTTTGTCGTCGTTGCTGCAATTCGCCGCGTCCAACGCCGACACCATGGTGATAGGCGCGCGTTTCGGGTCCACGCCCCTGGGCTACTACAACCGCGCTTTTCAACTGCTCCTGGCGCCCCAGGCGGCGCTGCTGTCGCCGATGACCAACGTTGTCATACCGACGTTGAGGAAAGCCTCCCAAGAGGGACGCGATAGGCAGGCGCTGCTGGTCAGGCTGCAGTCGCTGGTCGGCTTCCCCGTCGCCATAGTGTTCCTGGCGATCGCGGGGTGCGCGTCTCCTCTTATAGACCTGCTGTTCGGAGCCGATTGGGCGGAGACGGGCACGCTGCTTCGCATTCTCGCCTTGGGCGGGGTCTTCTGGACGCTCAACACCGTTAACTATTGGGCGTTTGTCTCATCGGGCAAGAGCCGCGGTCTTCTGCAATCCAACGCGATCACCAAGTCCATCACAGTCGCCGCTGTGGTCTTGTTCTCGCTGATATCGACCGAAGCCGTGGCCTGGGCGTTTTCCATTTCAACCGGCCTCACCTGGCTGATAGCCCTGCGGGTTGGCCAACGTCACGGCGCGCTGGTCTCACATGACTTTGTGCGCGGCGGCATTGCGATTCTGGCTCCCGCCTGTGTCACCTACGGGGTTTGCTGGGTCGGCGCACCATACCTGTCCGGTTTGGGCGCGTTGGTCGGAACGATTGCGGGAGCCCTCGGTGCCGTTGCCGTGTTCTTTGTTCTGTCGATGGCCTGGGGCGCGAGCCGCCGGGCGCTCAGGGCCGCATTTCGCGACGCCAGAACCGCCGTGCGGTCAATGGCCTAGGACGGCGGCAAGAAGGCCACCGCCCGCGTGGTCGGATCCCGGCTTGAGACAGGCCTTGAGGTAGTATGAACAGCCGACCTGGTTGAGACCGGCCCAGGAGCCGCCGGGAACCCGGTCAAGCCGATCAATCGTAAGGCCGTCAGGAGGTCTACCCCTTGTACACCGCGCAAAGGAACTACCGGATCCTGCTACCGCTGCTCAAGGATTACGGTGTCCGCCATGTGGTGATCTCTCCGGGGGCGCGAAACATCCCCTTCGTCAAGAGCGTCGAGGATGATCCGGATTTCACTTGCTACTCCGTGGTGGACGAACGGGGCGCGGCTTACTTCGCCATAGGGATCTATCTTGAAACCGGCGAACCGGTGGCCCTCAGTTGCACCAGCGGCCAAGCGACCAGGAACTACCTCCCGGGATTGACGGAGGCCTATTACCGGCAGGCGCCGATCGTGGCGATCATGGGCGACTACCCCCCCAGCCAAATCGACCAGTTAAACATGCAGTGCGTCAGGCAATCGTCTGTGCCCTCGGACACGGCCAAGGTGACGGTCACGCTTCCGGTCGTCAAGGATGACGACGACGCCCGCTATTGCGTCAGGTTGGTCAACCAAGCGTTGACGGCGCTGACGCTCCACGGAGGCGGCCCGGTCCAGGTGAACGTCCCCACGATTGACCAGTGGGCGCGGGGGCGTGACCGCCTGGAAAAGCCGCGTCGGATCTGGCACCATTCGCTGCCGGACCAGGATTGGCCGAGCCTTGGGCGCCGGAGCCGGGTCATGGTGGTGGTTGGCCAACACAGCCCGTTCACGGCTTCCCAGCAGGCGGCCCTGGATTCGTTTTCCGAGGCCACGAACTCAATCGTGTTCGTCAGCCACCTGTCCAACTACCATGGCCCAAGGTCCGTTCACGGCAACCCGGTCTTGCAGCGTCTGGGGCGCGTGCCGTCAGCGGCTTTTCGACCAGACGTGGTCATTTCGATTGGCGGCCTGCTCGGCGATTACGATCTTCGGGCTTTCTTGAGCCTTGGCGAATACGAGCACTGGCGGGTCGGCCCGGACGGGGAGATCAGGGACACCTACGGCCGGATGACCCGCGTGTTCGAATGCGATGACGAGCAGTTTTTCAGGCGCATGGCCGAGTCCCTTGGCGACGGCCCGGTGGCCGCGCCCTTCTTCGATGCCTGGGCGGAGGCTGCGGCAAAGGTGGAACCGCCGGACGGTCTGCCCCTGTCTCAGGCGTATGTGGCGCAGGCGCTGGCGCCACGCCTCCCGGCCGGGTGCGTCCTTCATTTGGGCATCCTCAATTCGCTGCGCCACTGGGACATGGTGCCGTTGGATCCGAGCATCCGGGTCTACTCGAACGTCGCGGGATTCGGGATTGACGGGTCCTTGTCGACCTTCCTGGGGCACGCCGTGGCCACGGAACGCACTTCCGTGCTGGTCATAGGAGATCTCAGCTTCTTCTACGACATGAACGCGATCGGCAATCGCCACATCAAGGGCAACGCGCGAATCCTGGTTGTGAACAACGGTGGTGGCGCCGAGTTCCGCATGACCACCAACGCGGCCTACCAGTTCGGAGAACGGGCGAACCGCTTCACCGCGGCGGCGGGTCATTTTGGCGCCGCCCGCGAATGGGCCGAAGCGAGCGGTTTTCGGTACGTGGCCGCCCGTTCCACGGCCGAGTTCGACGACGGCATCGGGCGCTTTCTAGAAGACGGAGAGGCGCCCGTGCTGTTCGAAGTGTTCGTGACCATGGAGGACGACACGCGAGCGGTGGAGCTGATGAGAAGCCCGGCACGGGGCTCCCGCTGGGCGAGGTCCGTTGGACGGCGCTTGCCGCCGGGCCTGAAGGCGGCCGTGAAACGACTGATCGGCATGCGCTGAGCGGGCGCCCCGGCTCATGAAGGCCTGGCGTCTCCCACCACCAGGTAATCCAGCTTGTAACCGCGCTCCCGGCAAAAGTCCAGCAAGGGGGCCGGCGGCTCGCCTGGGGGGCATTCGGCTGGCTCAACTCGGCGACGCCTAATGGCGGCCCGCAACAACGCGGCCGGGAGTTGGATGGTCCAAGGGTAAAAGACCAACGGCGCCATCCGGTCCCACTTGCGCAGCATCTTTCCCGTCAGGCGGCGTTGGTCCATCGGGTGAAGCATTGACAGGTTGGCATATGACCGCAGGGCCCGGCCCTTTTCGGCCGCCGGGTCCAGGTAATAGACAACTGTGCCGCCTTTGCGCAGGTACGAGTGGTAGCGCATCACAACAAGTGTGCTGAGCCGCTCCTCTTGGCCGGGCAGGCACAATGAAAGAGTCTTGGCGTCCCCAAACGTCGCCTTGAAACCATGGCGGAGCCATGCCTCCTTGCCGCCCACAATGAGCGCGTCGAAGTTCCGCGAGGCCGGGAAATCGGTCCAAGTGAGAGCGAGCGGCCGTGCGACCATCCGGTGCACGCAGAGGTCCATTGCTGTGAGCGCCAGAACGAGGACGGACAAGAAGAATGCGATCCCGCACACCCAGCCGGGCCAGCCGAACAGCAGGCCGGCCGCGCCGCCAAGCGCGAGCAGGCCCGCCAGGGCGAACTTGCCGGCGAACAGGACCAAGTAGATTCTGCCCATGTCAGTATCCTGTGACGCCAAGCGACGGCAGGAACATTCTTGCGTTCTGATTGAGTTGGTCGATCGCGCGAAGGTCGTCCTCGTCGAGGGAAAAATGGTCGACATGCGTATTCTCGAAGACGCGGCCCACTTTGGTTGTCATGAAGACCACGTGCCGACCTCTTTGGATGTGCCAACGGTGAATGACCTGCGTTAGCGAAGCACCGTGCTGTTGGGACATCCGCGCGAGCGCGGGACTTTGGGCGACCGGTGGGCTCAGCCGGGCGGTCGGCGTGTAGGCGACCAGCGGAATGCCGTGTTCGGTGCAATAGGACGTGAGTTCCTGGTCGGTGCAAAGGGGGTGGACTTCGTTCTGGACCAGGTCGGGGATTATTCCCCGATCGCGTAGATCGGTGAGGTGGCCGGGAGTCACGTTGCACAACCCCAGCGCTCGCGCCGCTCCCCGGTCCCTCAGTTCGCGCAGCTGAGCCCAGGCGTGGTCAAGGTAGTCGAGAAAAGGCCAATGAACGTAAATGGCGTCGTAGTACGCAAGGCGGTTCGCCGCCAGCACCTGGAGGACTTGCCGGACTATGCTCTTTCCCCCCTCGGCGCTCTCTTGCACCTGTATCCCGTCGACTTTGTCGGAGACAAAAACGGCCGAGCGGTCGCACCCGGTGGCGCGAATCGCCGAGCCGAGGGTGAGCTGGGTCCCGTACCCGGGGGCGGTGTCGAAGCCGATCCCGCCCAGCCGAACTGCCTCTGCCACGACGCGGCCCAGCGCGCGCGAATCCTTTTGGTTGAATGTGCCCAACGTGAAGCTGGGAACCTGGGGCCTACGGCTGTCGGTCACGCGATCTCCTGGTGCCTCCCATGAGGCGGGCCCAGGCTGGCGCGCCGAGGGCGAACAGGGCCGGCATGGCGAGGTAGCGGTAGCGCGGTTGCACTTCGATCGCCAAATGCATCAGCGCGTAGGCCGCGACGAAACACGCGAGGGCGGTCGCCAGAACACTCCATGAGCGCCGGTTCATAATGGTGGCCCATCCCGCCATGATGACGATCGGGAGGAAAAGACCCCGCTCCAGCAGGACCAGGCCGGCGCGGGCGAAACTGGTGGCGGGAGTCGGGTCGTCAATGTTGAAATACCATGCGCCCATCGTGTTCTGTCCCCAAAGGCGCCACAACTGGAGCCGCAGAGTGGGCTGCCAGTCGTTCGGCAGATCCGCGATTTCCTTCTCAACATAGCGCCGCACGATCTCGCGGGCCTCGGGATGCGGCGGGTCTTCCAGCACACCCGGAAACCCGAAGCCGACGTCCTCACGCGCCTGGTCCAGAACCTCCGGGTTGGCGGGTGCAAAAGCCCTCAGGACCTTCAGCTCCGGCAGGTTGTTTTTCAGGCCTTGGTCATTGACCCCGGTGGCCTGGATGGTCCAAGAGGCGCCGGCGCCCACGATCAAGTAAACGGCTGCGGCGACTCCCATCCCGGCCGCTATCCGTCCCACCCGACGGCCTGCGGCTCCTTTCCGCGCGGACATCAAGGACCAGACCAGTAGGCCGATCATCCCCATCCACATGGCTATCCCGGCCGGACGCGCCAGGTTGCCAAGCTCCAGCGCCAGGCCCGCCGCGGCGAAGAGGCCCGCGCCGCGCCATTTGAACGGTCCTGCCGCCGCCAAAACGGCCAGGTACAAGCCGAGGTACAGGAGGACCGTAGACATGTGCTCGTTCGTCAACACGTTCGCGAGCAGAATATGCCCCGGACACAGCAAGTAGGCCGCAGCGACTGCGATCCCCACCGCCGCAGATCCCGTCAGCCTCCGCGCCATAAGGTACACCAGCAGATTGGTGCCGGCCATCGCCAAGGCGTTCACAATCAGGATGGGCACCACGCTGCCGCCGCCCACCCGTAGCAGGCCGGCCTCAAGCAGCGTCCACGGCGTCTGGTACGCGTGATAGTAGTAATAGGCGCTTTCGCTGAAACTCCAATCGCCGTCAGCGATGGACTGCGCCGCTCCGAGCATCGCCTCCCAGTCGATGGACTGCTTGGTCCTCACCGCGAGCGCCGCGACCAGGTCGACAACCAGTGAGCCGCTGAATACGGCGCACGGGACGGCCCAACCGGGCGCGCTCCGGCGGCTCCACGCAACCCGCACGCGGTACCCGTACCGGCGCCAGGCCAGCGCGGCCAACACGATTCCCTCGCCCACGGCCAGCCACCACGGGCCCAATTGGATCTTGTCGGAGTACCGCACCGCCACCGCCGCGATCACCGAGAGTATTGCGACCAGCCCAATCGTCAGAGCCCACCCGAGGACAGTTCCGAGCTTGGTGGACGACACAGGCAACGAGGATAGCCGCGTTCCTGACCTGGGCCAAAACCGGGGCTGCCGCAGGTTTCCGAGGCGTCCTTGTGGCAGGAGCCGGGTCGTCAATGTTGAAATATCGGGTGGCTGTCGTGTTCTGTCCCCAAAGGCGCCATGACTTGAGCCGCAGAGTGGGCCGCCGGTCGTTCGGCAGATCCGCGATTTCCTCCGCCAGGTGACGCCGAACCGCCTCGGGGGCCTGGGGATGGTCCCCCGTCCATGACGCCAGCGACCACGACAGGAGTCCGGCCGCCCCCAACCACATGGCGGTGCCGGCGTCAGTAGGCGCCGTGTCCCGCAAGGACCACCTTCAGCGTCCTGAACAGCAGTTGCAGGTCGCCGATGAACGTCCAATTCTCAACGTAATACAGATCCAGTCGGATCGACTCGGTCCAACTCAGGTCGGAACGGCCCGACACCTGCCAGAGCCCCGTGATGCCTGGACGCACCAAGAAACGCCGGGCCACCTGCTCCTGGGTGTAGTGGTCGACCTCCTCGGGTAAGGGGGGGCGGGGTCCCACCAGGGACATGGTGCCGAAGAGGACGTTCAGCAACTGCGGGGTCTCGTCCAGGGAGAAACGCCGCATCCAGCGCCCGACCGCCGTGATCCTTGGATCGTCGCGGATCTTGAACAAGACTTCGTTGCCGGCGTCGCGTTGGTCCCGCAGGTGCTCCACATGCTGGTCGGCGTCCGCCACCATGGAACGGAACTTCCAGATGGAGAAAGTGGACCCATGCAGTCCCACGCGTTGCTGACGGTAGAAGACCGGCCCTTTGGAGGTGGCCTTGATCAAGAGGGCCAGAACCGCGCCGGGCACCAACAGGATCAACAGGCCAGCGCCGGACACAACCACGTCGAACACTCGCTTGGCTTTCGCGCCCGGCCCGGTGAAACGCGGGGTCTCAACGTGGAGCAAGTTCAGGCCGGCGACGGGTCGGGTGGCCAGGCGGGGCCCGGCCACGTCCAGCAGGCTGGGTGCCACCGCCAGGTGCTCAACGCCGGGTTCGAGCTCCCAGCTCAGCTCTCTGACCAGGGCGGCGTCAACGCCTTCGCCACCGGCGATGATCAGCGAATCCGCCATGCAGGCCCGCATGGCGGTGACCGATTCGGGGAACGTCACGATCGGAACACCTAGCTCGTAAAGCGCCGTTGGCGGTTCCTCGCCCTCCGGCAGGGCCACCGCTTGAATTGAATAGCCGGCGGCCGGCGAGCGCATCAACTCGTTGGCGATGGTTTCCGCCTGCCCGGCCGAGCCCACCACAACCGCCCGCTGGGTGTAGAGGCCCTGGCGGCTTCGCTTGATGACCAGCCATGATCGCCACATTTTGCGGTCCACGACCAAGGCCGTCAGCCCGAGCGGAAAAGCGAGCAGTATGTATCCCCGCGCGAGGTCGATCTTCCAAACCATCGCGATGATCGCCACCAACCCGAACCAGACAAAAGAAGCCGCCGCCACCCGGCTGTACTCGCCCGGACCTTCGCCATAAAGCAACGGGTCCCGGCCGCCGGCGACTTCGAGCGCCGCCATCCAGCCAACGATCACGACCAACGAGATCCCGGGATAGTCGAGTCTTTGGCCGGCGCCGACCAGCGCCGACTCGGCGGAGGTGCCAAACCAGATCAGCTGCGCCCCCAGTACCGCCCAGGTGACGGACATCAGATCGGTTAGGGCGAGGCGGTGCGAGTAGACCCGGCGCCACCCGGTGGCGCTACGCATGGTCAATGAACCCTGATAGTCGACTACTCGGGAATGGGACCGGATCCTCAGCAACGACAGCGAGGAAATCAACCAACCGGACACGCCCAGAACAGCCCACAGCCAGGCCGGCTGATCGGCCAAGAGTTCGCGCCAAGGCCGGTCTGCGGCGACCAGTCCCCGGAAGGTCGAGTGGAACGGGCCGAGCGCCCAGGCGGGAACCAGAATTGCGACGACCATTGCAACCAAGATCGCGGTGCCGATCACGTAGTAGACCGCGCCCATGCGGGGTGCTCGCAACGAGGGGACGGGCTGATCGCCGGTCTTGGTCAGAATAGTCATAAAGTTCGCCTGGTCGGACCCGCCGCTTCGAAAACGCCTGGCAGCGGCGTGTGCCCCACCTCGAAAACCATCATAATACGCGGCCGAGGCAGTCTGGATTTCGCGGGTGCGCTCCCGAGGCACGTAGTCAAGACTGGAACTCCGTTGGGGTTATTTGGATCGTGACTGTTGGTCAATGCTAACCGCAACCGGCCCCGGCACGGGGAGGCGCACGGGTGGGAATGCTGGAGGGAATCGGCGCTGGCGCGCCGCCGCAGACTAAACCGGACGCCCGCCCGCCCGAGCCGCCAATTCCGCCGGGGCCGCCAGCGCGTACGAATCAGTCAACAATTCCCGCACCTCCGACCAGTCGGCCACCGCGTCGAGGTCCAGTTCAAGCCACAGTTTGAAATGCGGCGCCACGCCGATCCGGGGGTCGGCCGCCAGCGCGGCCCGCTCCGACGGCACGGGTTTGAAGATCAGCCAACGCCCCTCGCCTGCCAACCCGCCGCCGTACACCCCGAACAGTCTTCGCCGCACCCGCAGCGTCATCACCCCCCAGGTCTCCTCATGCCCCGCCTCGGGGAGGTGGGCGATGCCGTCCAGCACACCCTTCAGCACCGGGTCGTCCGGGTCGTATCGCCGTCGCCAGGCCCGCGCCATGCGCCCAGTGTAGATGCCTCCCACTCACCTGCCACGCTGCGAAGGCGTTCTCGCCACCGGCAAGAAGTCCCCAGGGCGGGCCGCGTTGGGGCATCACGAGCGCGAGCGCACCCCTGGCACCAGCGAGCTAGTCGAGGCGAGCGGACCAGCGGGCCTCGTCGATGATCTCCCCGGTGGGGGCCTGCCAAGAGCGTTCGGCCCCGTCAGCGCCGAAACCGGCCGAGCGCAGGAACCGCTGGCGGAAAACGTCTTGGCGGGCAACCCAATGTGAGAGGCGGGATGCGGCCTGGAGGCGGCGGGCGGCGTCGGCGGAGGCCTCCAGCAAACGCGAGCCGTGGCCGGCGCGCTGGTGATCTGGAGACACCCACAGCGCCACCAGTTCGGCGGCGCCTTTGCCGCCGTCCGGATCCAGTAGCGGGCCCAGGGCCGCGAAGCCGACCACCGCCCCGCCCGCATCCTCCGCCGCCAAGACGGCGTAGGGGCCGTCGCCGCCGCTCAGTTGGATGGCGTTGCCCCAGGTTTGGGTCAGCCCGGCCGCGTCCAAACTGGCTTCCAGGCCAGGCAAATCGAGTCCCAACAGGGCAAGCCAATTGGCGCGGTGAATCGCCGCGAGAGCGGGCGCGTCGAGTGGGGCAGCGGCACGCACGGAATTTGGCACCCGACCATTGTGCCTTCTGCCGCGCCGCCTTTGGCGCCGCCGGCCGGCCTCCCGGTCACGGGTGCGACTTTCGGGCCGATCGTGATCCGGTGGTGGATCACAATCGTGGTTTGGGTTGCACCTGAACGCCTCCAGGGGCGGGAAACGGAAGTCGGCGCTCTGCCTTGGCGGCCACCGTCCACGGTCCCGTACCCGCGCCGGGTGCCGCCGCGCGTCGAACCCGGTGAAGCGCTAGGTTAGGTGCATGTCTCAGCTTGACCGCCCTTCGCGTCCGTTCGGAGCCCTTCTGACCGCCATGGCCACGCCCTTCAAAGAGCACGGCGGCCTTGACCGCGAGTCGGCGCGCCACCTGGCCGCCCACTTGGTGGCCCACGGCCACGACGGGATTGTGGTCAACGGCACCACCGGTGAGGCCCCCACCACCACCGACCAGGAGAAGCGCCAGGTCATTGAGGATGTGCGCGAAACGGTGGGTCCGGCCATCAAGGTTGTGGCCGGGGTCGGCACCAACGACACGGCCCACTCGGTCAGGCTCGCGGTTGACGCGGCCGCGGCTGGCGCGGACGGCCTGCTGGCCGTCACCCCGTACTACTCCAGGCCCAGCCAGGCCGGGTTGATCCAGCATTTCCTCCGCATCGCGGACGCGACGGACTTGCCGGTGATGATTTACGACATCCCCGGCCGCAGCGCGGTTCAGTTGCATGAGGACACGCTGGCGGAACTAGCCCGCCACGACCGCATTGTCGCGGTCAAGGACGCCACCGGGCAGGCGGGCGCGGCCTTCCAGAAAATGGTTCGGACCAACCTGGCGTATTACGCCGGCGACGATCTGCTGGGCTTGGCCTTCCTGACCAGCGGCGGTTCCGGCGTGGTCTCGGTGGTGGGCCACGTGACGGGAGATCTTTGGCGCCAGGTGATCGATTCCGTCGACAGGGCCGACCTGCCGGCCGCCCGTCACGCCATGGCCCGGATGCTGCCAGTGATCGACGCGGTCATGGGCGGCGGCCAAGGCGCGGTCATGATCAAGGCGGCCTTGGAGATCATGGAACTCCTTCCCCGCCGGACCGTGAGGCTGCCCTTGGCTGAGGCCACGGAGGTGGAGGCCGGGCACGTGCGCCACGCCCTGGCGGTGGTGGGGCTGGGACCCGGGCGGACGGCGCCGGCGGCGTAGGCGGTTAGTGTTAGGGGCTCAAACACCCCCGAAGGAGGATTGAGCGGTGCAATCAAAAGTCTGGCCCGAACTGTCCGAGCCGCCGGAACTCGAAGAAGGCGTGCTGCGGCTGATCCCGCTGGGCGGCCTGGGCGAGGTCGGCCGGAACATGACGGTCTTCGAGATCGACGGGAAGATCCTGTTGGTCGACTGCGGGGTGCTGTTCCCGGAAGAGCACCAGCCGGGGGTGGACCTGATCCTGCCGGACTTCGGGCCGATCCGCGACCGGTTGGATGACGTGGTCGCGCTGGTGTTGACGCACGGGCACGAGGACCACATCGGCGCGGTGCCGTATCTGCTGAGGCTGCGGGACGACATCCCCTTGGTGGGGTCGCAGTTGACGCTGGCGTTCATTGAGGCGAAGCTGACCGAGCACCGCATCAAGCCGCTGACTTTGGCCGTGGACGACGGCTCAGTCGCCACCTTCGGGCCGTTCACTTGCGAGTTTATGGCGGTGACGCACTCTATCCCGGACTCGTTGGCGCTGACCATCACCACCGAGGCGGGCCGCGTGCTGCACACCGGCGACTTCAAGCTGGACCAACTGCCGTTGGACGGCCGGATCACCGACTTGCGGGCCTTCGCCCGCGCGGGGGATGAGGGCGTCGACCTGCTGATGATGGACTCAACCAACGCGGAAGTGCCCGGTTTCATCCCGACTGAGCGGGAAATCGGGCCGACCCTCGATCTGGTGTTCGACCAGGCTCCGGGCCTGATCATGGTGGCTTGCTTCTCCTCGCATGTGCACCGCGTTCAGCAGGTGCTGGACGCCGCGGCGGCGCATGACCGCAAGGTGGCGTTCGCGGGACGGTCCATGATCCGCAACATGACGATCGCGATCGACTTGGGGTACCTGACCGCCCCGGAGGGCACCATTGTGCCCCTCAACACCGCCGACGCGCTGCCGCGCGACGAGGTGGTGTTCGTGACGACGGGTTCGCAGGGCGAACCGATGGCGGCCCTGTCCCGGATCGCCAACGGCGACCACAAGATCCATGTGGGGCCCGGTGACACGGTGATCTTGGCGTCCTCCCTGATCCCCGGGAACGAGAACTCGGTCTACCGGGTGATCAACGGCTTGACGCGGATGGGCGCGAAGGTGGTCCACAAGGGCAACGCGGCCGTCCACGTCTCGGGTCACAGCGCGGCGGGGGAGTTGCTGTACACGCTCAACATTGTGGGCCCGCGCTGCGTCATGCCGATCCACGGCGAGGCCCGCCACCTGGTGGCCGCCGGCCGGCACGCGGTGGCCACCGGCGTCCCGTCCGACCAGGTGGTGCTGGCGGAGAACGGCATGGTGATCGACTTGGCAGAGGGCCTGGCGGAGATTGTCGGGGCCGTCGAAGTGGGCAACGTGTACGTTGACGGCTCTTCCGTGGGGGAGTTGACGGAGGTCGGGCTGAAGGACCGCCGCATCCTGGCGGACGAGGGCTTCGTGTCGATTTTCGCCGTGGTCGACCCGGCGGAGGGCTACATCATGGTCGAGCCGACCATTCAGGCCCGCGGGGTGGCCGAGGAGCCGGGCGTGTTCGACGAACTGGTGGTCCAGATCAGCCAGGCGCTGGTGCTGGCCATGGACCAGGGCGCGCACGACACGCACCAGCTTCAGCAGGTGATGCGCCGCGTGGCCGGCCGGTGGATCTCCAAGAAGCTCCGCCGCCGCCCCATGATCATCCCGGTGATAGTCCTGGCGTAGGGCGACGGGGCCCAA
>JAITFE010000026.1 GCA_031281585.1 Bifidobacteriaceae bacterium
AGTCATGCCGGCCACCGCCTCGATCATCGCCTCCCTCGTCACCCGCTCGACCACGATCACCCGAGTCAACAACGAACGTCCCCGGCCTTCGACTTCGTCGGCCACGGTTTGAGCGAGCCTGCAAGGATCGTAAAACTCGACTGGAATCATTCTGCCGTCCAGTTTCAGCCGGGCCGACTGGTACCACCCCTTGGCCTCAACCACCCAGGCGTACTCGTCAAAGCCATCGGGCAGTACTAGCTGTAACATCAGGACCCTCTCGCGAAACACCGAACCGTCGACAAGAGCGACTCGAAACGCTCCGGCGTCAGATTAGCGCCCAGGACGGGCCCGACCTCGCCGCCCGCCCCCAGCGGATCGGCCAAAGCACCGCCGCCGTACTCGCGCCACCGCCCATGTCAAATACCCATCAAACCGCCTCGGCGAGAAAGCCCTATCGGAACGCGGCCAGCGATCCGGGGCCGGTCACTGGCTACGGTATTCCGAGTCATGCCACCACCGAACATCGGGGTTCAACTGCCCTGCCAACTCGACGAAACCGTCGTAATCCCGCTGAAGGCCACCCTCGGCATCCACGAAGAACGTGCCTGTCTCGTACGCGGCGCTCAGGGTTTGCGCCATGGCCGCAAGCGATCGGTGCTCAATCACCCCCTGCTCTGGGAACTCGTCCACGCTGCGGACCGCGCCGAATTGTGCGGGACCGAAGTCGACCACGTAGTAGCCGCCACCGCCGTCCTCGAACACAGGGAACCATGTCGGCTCCCAGCAGCCCGATTCCATGAGTGCCGAATAGGAGCTTGTCGCATCGCCGAGAGGCGGGAACACGAACCACGGGAAAAGGTACTTTTGCCCCAATGTCAGCCCGGATTCCCACCAGGATCCGTCATGCCACCCATACAGCCTTTCCAATTCATGCGATGGGCCAAGGCCAACTGACGCCAAAGCGGCGCGGGTCTCCGCTGGCGGGACGCCCGGGGAAAGGTGGCATAGCAGTTCCGCCCGCCCCGCCCGCCGTAACTGTTTTTCGAGCGACCTCAACGAGTCGGACAATTCACTGTTCATGGGCCATATGCAACCACACAGTCGTCGCCGGGCTTGATGCCAAGCTCCCGGAAAGCCGCAGACAGGACGCCACCTTGGTAGCGCTGCTCGCTCTTTGGCACTGCGCGGATGAACACCGCCTGGCCTGATCGAGCCGGCCCCCCGCCATGCGCCTACTCGTCCGGCCCGTGCACCAGGCTGCTCAACCACTGGGCGTAAAAGCGATCCTGGTCGGCCACCGAGGCTATGCGGGTCGGGTGCGCATAGTCGAAAATCTGAACGAGATCCCTGGCCCTGGCTTGCTGGCCGAACTTCAGCAGATACACCAAGTATCCCCCGCTCATCTGGCGTGACATGCTCGAGGCATGCGCGTTTCGGCGCGCCCCGTTGCAGCACAGCCTCATTCCCAACCGGTCGGTCGCCAGCCTGATCTCCCGGAAAGCCTGCCAAACATCTGAGCCGAACCCCTCCCAGACGCCCACGGGGCCACGGAGACGAAGGGCGGCCTCCTCTCTCTCCGCGTCGTCAAGGACCCAAGTCTGTTTGGCCCCGCCTCCGACCACAACAATGTGCCACTGTTTCATCAGCAGATCCCGAATCCCGTGCTGAGGATCCACCCACCCACCCAGCCCCCCGACCCGACTCTGCGGGCAGCCACGATCGATGACGGGGAAACGCCGCCCACGAAGCCGACCTCTGCTCCGTCGGGGAACTGAAAGCCACACCCAAGGACAGCATTCAAGTCGATAACACCGCCGGATCGCACCTCACACACCCATCCCGTACCGCAGGCCGCTTGCTCCCGAATGCCTAAGCTGTATCAATACTCCTTGACGTGGACACAAACGCGCTGGGGCCACCCGCCGCCGCGGAGCTCTGAAGAGCGGCCAATGACCCTTTCGGCCTGAACCCGTCGCGAAAAACGGTATCAGGCCCTCGCGTGTCCCCCGCCGCAAGGAGCCGGACGGCCGCGCGCACACCCGGTTTCGAAGTCACCGTCCCTCGGCAAGCGACCCGTCCCATGGCGCGGTTGCCCGTCAAAGTCGTGGACACGGCCAAGCGGTTCATAGCGGGACCGCTGGCGGAGGAACCCATGCGCTGCACCAAGCCCCCTGAGCAACCAACTCGCCGGCTCGGGTCGGGGCTGCACGGCGTCCAGCGCCCAATCCCGGTCAGAGCCGACCAGGACCGGCGAACCGTGCGCGTCATCGCGCGCCGCGTGGCGGGCCGGCACCCACGGGCTGTGACCCGCGCGGGTCAGGTCGCGCGGCGAACCGGGGTGCCCCTCGGCCCCGACCCCTGTTCCTTGGCTTCACGGCCTCGCCGCTAATCGGCGGCGGCGAAGAGATCGTCCATGACGACTTGGGACTGCACGGCGGACGCGTACGCGTTGGCGACCAGCCCGTAGGTCGTGACCATTGTGGTGTGGAGCGCTTTGGGTGTTCGGGTTTCGATTTGGAACGCCTCGCGCCGCCGTTCGAGCGCGGCGTGCTCCTGTTTGGTAAGCGCGTACGGATGCCTCGTGTATTTCAGCTCGCACAGGTTGATCACCCCGTCGCGGCGGTCCAACACCAGGTCGACCTGGGCCGCGGGGTTGGCCCGGCGGCTGCGCCAGGTCGTGGTGGTCGTGGAGACCCCCGCAATGCCGAGGCGCCGCTTGATCTGCGGCACGTGCGCCAGGCAGACCTGTTCGAAAGCCAGCCCGGCCCAGGCGTGGCGGCCGCCGTCCTCCAGGCCGTTGGTCCACTGGTGCTCGTCGGTGCGGCGGCCGGCCACCATGTGACGCAGGTGGAACAGGGTGAACGGGTCCACCAGGCGGTAGTAGCCGCCGTTGCTGGGACGCGTGAAATCGGGATCGTACACAATGAAGCCGCAGTGCTCCAGTTCCTCCAGTGTTCCGGTGGCGGAACCGCCGGTGACCAGCCCCGCCGCGCGAACAAGGGCCTCGCGGGTCAGCCCGGAGGGCTTGGCCGCCAGGGCCTCGACCATCCGCATGTGGCGGTCTGGGTGCGCGAACAGCGACCGATAGAGTTCGCCGTATTCGTCACACGCAGCGCCCCGTTCTTCGCGAAGCACAGCCGATCCACATTCTGGGCAAGACCTAGGGCGGGATCGAGCAGGTCTAGGTAGAAGGGTATGCCGCCGAAGATCATTGCCGACTCGAGTTGCTGGTACCGGTTGAGGACAACGCCCCTGTCTCGGAACAACTCCTCGCACTCGCCCAAAGTGAGGGGCTCAACCCGCATCCGGGCGGTGGCCCGGTTGTGCAAGGCACCCCGGTCCGCCAAGAGGTGTTTGACGATCCACGACGTGGCCGAACCGCAGACAACCACCATCAGTCGCGGCGCCTTGGACGCGTACTCGTTCCAAGGGAGCCCGAACGACACCCGGAAATCCGAGCCGCGAGTGTCGAACCAGGGGAACTCGTCCAGAAAAACCACCTGGCGGCCGGTCGCCGGCTTAGAAGCCAGATAGCCTCTCAGGGCCTCGAACGCCTCACCCCACTCCTGGACGCCGGATGCGGCCAGCCATGGCGTTCCAAAGCCCGGTCGAAACTCTGGAGTTGGAAGGCGCGACTGGCACCGACGGCGCCGTTCGCGGCGAACGCGAAGCCATCCTTGCCCAGCGTCTGGTCGCTCAGAAAAGTCTTGCCGACCCCGCGCCGGCCGAAGACAACCACCAATTCTGGCCTCTCCGAGGCGTGGAGCCTCCGCGGCTCCCGCTGCTCCGCCTGCCGCCCGACCAGCCTCACCGCCACACCCTTTCCTCAGTGTTCCAGCCAAAACACACCGCAGAACTGGTGTTTTGGCTACGAACTTCCCATTGCCGCGCTGGACGCGCCGGACTTCGCAGCCAAAAGTGCCCTCCGAAACCATGTTTTGGCTGCGAACTCAAGGCGGAGCGTCTGCGGGGAGCCGCGCCGCCCGCCTACCGGCCGAACGCCCGCAGGACTGAGAGCATCAGCCCCTTCCGCCTATTCGGCCGACAACTGCGCTGGCGGGCGCGCCGAAGAGAACGGGCCTCGGTTCAGGGCCAGGGTTTCCCACCCGGTGGGACCCGGTCGGGTCGCAGCCGGACCAAGTCTCGTTCAGCGACGAACACGTTCGGGCGGCGGAACTCGGGGGCACCTGCCCGGCCGCCTCGTCGCGGAACAAGCCTGCCGCCAAGTGACGGATTCTGCGCCGCCGGCTCGTCGACCGGAGGATTACGCGCCGGGGCTCCCGCCGCCAGGACGCCCAGCCCAAAAGACCGACGATGCCGTCCCGCCAGACCCCCCATGAAGGACTTCCGCCGCGCGCACCCCCGCCGCTGGGGCAAAGCGGGGGCCGAGAAGCAGCCTGGAGCCGAAAGAGTCCAGCCCATCAAGTCCCCAAGGCACTACGCAAGCCAGGGCTATCCAACGGCAATGCCTGCGCTCGTCCCCGGCACAACCGGCCCAACTCGTCACACGCACGGCAGGGAGCAGCTCCGGCCGAGCACTCCACCAAGCTTGGTTTGTGCGTTCACCCCACGGTCCCGTGGGGCCCCCTTGGACCTTGTTTCGTGCTCAACCACCGGAACAGGAGTTCCCGCCGGTACGGCAATGCGACTGAGATTCTGCGGCACACCACGGTCAGGCTGCGCCCGTCTTCGAAACCGACCTCTAGCGCGGCGTCCGCGTCAACCCGACTCACCGCCACCTTCTCCACGGCATCGGACAAAACGCCCGGCGCGGCATCGTAGGTCGCCACAGGGTCCATCACGTCATCGTCGGTGCCTCCCCGCATAGTCAGTTCCCGGACCGCGTCCATGTCGAAACTGGCCCGGAACCTGTCCGCCTCAGGCAGGCCGCAGCCACGAGCCGAGTCCACCACCACGTCGAAGTCCACCACGACCACATACCCAAACCGCGCCAGCCGAAGCCCGCCGAAAAGATTCCCGCCCAAGCCCCCTACCTGCGCCAGCCAAAGCCCGACCTCGTCAACGCCCTCCAACCGCATCCTCACACCACCCCGTCCGGTAGGTCGCCCTTCGGGCCGGCTGCGCCGATGCGTCCAAAGAACGACGACCGCCAGTTGCCGGGCAACCGCGCCGAAACCGAACCGCCCCATGCTTCGACCACCCAGTCACCATCCCAGGCCGCCCGCACCGCCGCCAATCCTCCGTCTTCCCAAACCTCCACCAACGTGACTTCCGAGAAGCTCCAATTGACCGCCTCCGGGGATTCCAGCAAACCCTCATTCAAGGCCCTCCGGATGGTCAACTCACGGGGGCGCTCAATTCGGAACGCAACCCGGAAACGCTCGTCTTCCCGCAGCATGCGGCCACGGGCCGGGTCGAACAGCACGTCAAAGTCCATCGTCACAGCAGGCGAACCCGCCTGCACTGACAAGCCGGCCAACACGTTCTCGGCAAGGCCGCCCATCTGCGCGAGAGCGGCACCAACACTCCCCACTCCGCGAAGGATCATCTCGAGAAGACCTGGATTCCGCGCGTGAAGCCGGGAGTGTTGACATTGCCGAACTCGTCCAGGTCGTTGCCGTTGGAGTTCCTGACACGCAGATCCCATCCGCCATTCCTCCTCATGATCCGGACCTCTTCTTTCCCATTTCGGTATGCCTCCATCAAAGAAAGTCAGAGTCTTGCCGCTCCCGCTAGACATTATCTCGGTGGTGGGGGCCATCACCCGCACGCCGGCACACCCTCGAGGCCGTCGAAGTCCCCCTGCCCGGGCGGTCGCGCGGCCGGACGCGGACGTGGGCGACATCCCCATCAATTCACTGTCCACCAAAGCCATGACACATCAAACCGCCAAGTGCCCAACGGGTCAGCCTCACTGGTCAGACGGGCTCAGCCGAGGTCCCCAGCAGTCGCCTCACTTGCCGGGGCCCGGCCCCAGCATGGCGGTGAATTCGCGCGCCAGGCCCGCGCCCATTTACCCGCCGCCAGGAAGACAGCAATGGAATCACCTTGCGGCAACTCTTCCACGTTGGCTTGCTCCAGCAGCTTCTCCGCAAGAGCGCGGTCATCGGCATCTGACATGACCACAGGCTACGACTCGACCGGGTAGGCGGATGAAACGAACCACCCTGGCCTGTCGCGGTGCGGCCTGATCGACACCTCGATTTCTTGGCGATTGACAACACACCTAATTCATTTTCCTGGCGGAGTGTCGAAGACAACTCTTCCGCGCGTGATCGTGTCGAACACCGGCCAAAATGTCAGTAGACACACCCCAAGACTCCATCAAACGCTACGCCGACAAGACCCGCGAACATGCGGCCGCGATCAGCGCAGCCAGCCCCCAACCATCCAAGCGCCGACGAAGCCCTCATACTGCGCCGACTCGCTGGCCTCAAGCAGAAGCCCAAGCCGTCGGCCGGTTATGCCCAAGAACCAGCCCTCACACCGCCCCAACCAGGCAGCCAGCGCGCACTTCCGCATAGCCGCAATTTCGGCATAGAAGTCAGGATTCGCCCAGCGGCGCCGCCCGGACGGACACCCGTCCCGCGAAGAGCCAGCCGAGCGCGGTACTGGTCCTCGAGTGCAGGCGGGGATGATCGCCTAATGGGACGGCCCACGTCACGTGATAGGGACGCGCCGTCATGATTGGGGAGCGTGCTCCCCGTGCCCGGTCTTCGGCCGCCCATCGGCGCGCGGGTTGTGCCCGTCTGGCCATCGGGTCTCGTCGTCCCAGACCGCGTCCTCCAGGTCGGCCCCGTCCAGCTTCGCGCCCCTGAAGTCCACCCGCTCCAACCAGGCGCGCCGCAGGTTCGCTCCCGTCAGGTCGGCGCCCCGCAGGTCGGCGTCCTCCAACGTGGCGAACACCATCCCGGCCTTCGCCAAGACCGCGCGGTTCATTTTGGTCCCGCCAAAGGCAGCGCCGCTCAGGCCGGCGCCCGTCAGGTCGGCGTTCCCGAGGTCGGCCCCGCCGAAGGTCGCGTCGCTAGCCTCCGCGCCAGTCAGATTCGCGTCGCGCAGATCGGCGCACCAAAGGCGGGCACGCTCGAGGCCGGCCCCCACGAGGTCAGCGCCCCGCAGTCCCGCGCCCCCCAGCATGGCCCTGCCCAGTGCGGCGCGCCGCAGGTCCGCGCCGGACAAATCCGCGTCCTCGAGGTCGGCCCCGGACAAGTCCGCGCCACGCAAATCCGCCCCCCGCAGATCCGCGCCGCGCAGGTCCGCGCCGGACAAATCCGCCCACGACAGGTCTGCGCCGGCGAACCCGCCCAGCCTGACCGAACGATGCAAATCGGCCACCGCGACCACGACGAACCGCTTCGCCCTGACCCCGTGGCGGTCCCGGCCCAAGACGGCATCGGCGGCGAAGGCCACCACCAAGACCGTACGGGTCGGCCCAAACCGGCCGCCCACCGTCCCCGGGAAGTCGAACGCGGCCGTCAACCCGTCCCCGGGCGCCTGCGGCCACGGGCCGGCGTTGGCCTCCACGAACGGACCGGCCGCCTCCGCCACCCCGCCCGGCCACGGCCAACACATCCCCCTGGTGCTCGTCAAATCGGCGTTCACCAGCCGGAACGCCCACTCGTCACAACCCGGCGGCAACGCCAACCCATCCGTCAGCACATCCAACGCCGGACGCACGTCCGGCCCGCGACCCTGGCGGCCCCGCCTGGAACACGTCCCGGCGTTTCTGCGGCCGTCGCCCCCGGCCCCCCGGTCCTGCCATGCCAAACGCCCGACCGCCGCGGCGGCCACCCACAGGACCGGGTCGTCCACAAGGCGCCGCAACACCGCCCACGGCGCCTTGGGGTTCGCGGCGATGTGCCGCCGCACCTCAGGGTCGGGGTCAGCCGCCAAAGCCCAAAACAAGGACTCCGGCAGCTTCCGCCTGGAGGCCACCTCCACCCGGACGCCCGGATCGGGATCCTTCGACAACAACTCCAACACCTCAACCGGCACAGTCTTGTTCCCGACAACCCAATCGCGCCACTCCGGATGCTGCTCCACAATCCCGAACCACACCTCCAAAGGCGCCTCCTCATACCGAGTCCGCCGGGCACCAGAAGCTTCGCCGTCGCCCTCCTCAAGCAGGCGGACGTATTCCTCCACCGAGTTGATCACTTCCAGGTGTCCTTCCATCGAATGATCCGGCCAATCGGCCCCTTGTGTTTTCCGTCGATTTTGTCTCCGAACTCATCAGCGTCGAAGACCCACAGTAGGTCACCAGTGCCCTTCTCCTGCTCGAAGACTTTCCACGTCGAACCGTGTCCAGCTCTATCACGAATCCACCAAAGGGGAACTGTGTCCGGCTTTCTTGTCTTGCTCTCGTACGCCCTACCCCAACAAGTGTTCCGCAACGCCGCGCCGCCGCCACCAGGGTCTGCTCCGGCGCGGCAAACGACCCAGACGACCAAGCCGAAAGGCCTGCCGTCCCCGGACAGACCCGCATGCCCTGCCGATCCGCAATCCGCAGGCGTCAGCCGGGCGCTGCCGCGCCGTCAGCACCCAGGAGATCAGTCAACAGGATCTCCACGGCGCCGGAGCCATACAAACCGTCTTTCCAGCCGTCGTGGGGTTTGCCGGGAGGGATCTTCTCCTGCCGGTGCCACAGCGGGTCCGGGTCGTCCGGGTCGTGGAACCGCCGCCACCACGTGTCCTTCAAGATCGGGTCTTCATGCACAAACACCGGCATCGGCCATTCGGCCCGGTCCCAACCCGGCGACAGCCCCAACACCGGCTTTTCCCCCCAAAAGCCCAAGTCCCCGAACCTGCTGATACGGACCGCGTCCGCGGGCCGCAGCCCCGCCAGGTACTCCGGCCCAGGCGGGGGCCGAAGAAATACCCCAACGGGATCTTCCCCTCGCGCGCCATCCGGGCGATCACACCCACAGCCCACCCGCTGCCGTCGCGCAACGGCACCGCGAACCAATCACCCTCCCCGCAGCGCGGGCGCTTGGGGCTCCCCGCTGCGGACCACCCTTCACTGCCTTGGAGGATCCGCGCGGGTTCGGGATTCCCCGTGTTCCGGGACCCCGCTCTCCCCCGCGCCTCACCACCCATCGACGGCTCCCGGAGTCATGCCG
>JAITFE010000027.1 GCA_031281585.1 Bifidobacteriaceae bacterium
TGTCTGGTCCTCGAAGCGCGTCATGGGCTCCCCTCCACACTCTGGGATATGTTCTATCCCAGACTACGCCGCGGACAAGCCCAAACGCCAAAGCAACACAAAAGAGACTCACACCCGGCCGGTGGCGGGCTTCGGTCCGTTTGCAGCCTGATTCGGCCGTCAGCGCAGCTTTCGCTACTCGCCGGCGGATTCGACCGCCCGGCGGACCCGCCGGATCTTGCGGTCTGAGACCTGCCGCTCGCCAAACGCCTCCGGGGTCCATTCCAGCCCGTCCGCGTCATAGGCGCCCGGCGCGGGCCGCCGCGCGCGGGCCGGGGCCTGGACTCCGTCCGCCAGTCGGCGGGTCCGCACCAGGAAGCCGGTGTGCCCTATCATCCGGTGCTCCGGGCGCACCGCCAGCCCCTCGACGTGCCAGCCCCGGACCACCGATTCCCAGGCCTCCGGTTCCGTGAACCGCCCGTCCGCCCGCAAGGTTTCCACGAACCGCGACATTTGCGTGGTGGTCGCCAGGTAGGCGAGCAGCACGCCGCCGGCCGCCAACGCCTGGAAGGCCGCGTCCACGTTTTCCCAGGGGGCGAGCATGTCGAGGATCATCCGGTCGTGGCCGTGGGGTTCCAATTGGGGCACGATGCCGCTCAGGTCGCCCACGTTCAGCCGCCAGGCCGGGTGGGTGCCCCCAAACCAGTTCTCGACGTTCGCCTTGGCGATGACGGCGAAGTCCTCCCGGCGTTCCACGCTGGTCAAATGGCCCTGGTCGCCCACCGCCCGCAGCAGGGACATGGTCAGCGCCCCGGAGCCGGCACCCGCCTCGATCACCCGCGCGCCGGGGTAAATGTCCGCCATTTGGACGATCTGCCCCGCGTCCTTCGGATAGACAACGGCGGCGCCGCGGGGCATGGACAGCACGAAGTCGGCCAAGAGCGGGCGCATGGCGACGTAGCCGCGCCCTTCCGTGGTGGCGACGACGGTGCCCTCGGGCTGGCCGATCAACTGGTCGTGGCCGAACGAGCCGCGGTGGGAATGGAAGGTCTTGCCCTCCTCCAACACGATGGTGTTCAAACGCCCCTTGGCGTCCGCCAACTGCACCCGGTCCCCGGGCCTGAACAGGCCCCGCCTCTGGGCCGCTCCGGTCGCTTCGCTCACAACCGACCACCTTACTGTCTGGCGCATGGGGGCCGGGGGCCGCCGCCGGAGCGTGCCCGCGCGAGCGCGCGGGCCCGTTCGGTGTCGGCGGGTTCCTCTAGGGTGGTGGCCATGTTGGTCAAGAGCCTGTCCCCCTCCCGCGCCTCGGATTTCATGCGCTGTCCCCTGCTGTACCGCTACCGCGCGATCGACCGGCTGGAGGAGCCCGCCTCGGCGGCGGCCATGCGCGGCACCATGGTTCACAGCGTGCTGGAGGCGCTGTTCGACCTGCCGCCGGCGGACCGCACCCCGGACAGCGCCCAGACGCTGGTCGGGCCGGCCTACGCCAAGCTTCGGGAACGCGACGGCCGGGTGGAGCAGCTCTTCGCCGACGGCTCGCTCACCGAAGAGGCGTTCATCGCCGGCGCCAGGGACCTGGTGGATTCGTACTTCACGCTGGAGGATCCCCGCCGTTTGGAACCCGAGGCCCGCGAGTTGCTGGTCGAGGCGCCGCTGGAAGACGGGCCCCTCCTGCGCGGCTACATAGACCGCCTGGACGTGGCAGCCGGGTCGGGGGCCATCCGGATTGTCGACTACAAGACCGGCAAAGCGCCGGCCCCGCGCTATCAGAGCGAGATGCTGTTCCAACTGCGGTTCTACAGTTTGATCATCTGGCTGGTTCGGGCCCGCATGCCAGATTGCGTGAAGCTGATCTACCTGGGCAACCGCCAGGTCCTGGAAGCCGAACCGACTGGGTCCGAACTGGAACGCACGCAGCTTAGGATCCTTACCATCTGGTCCCAGATCGTCAAAATGATTGAGGCCCGCGACTTCCCGCCGGTCAAGGGGACGCTGTGCGGCTGGTGCTCGTTCCAGGACAAGTGCCCGCTGTTCGGAGGGCAAGCGCCCAGTTGGCCTTGTGAAGGCGACGCAGCAGCGGCACCGTGAGCTGGTCCGTTGAGCCCAACAACGCCAAGCCCGGCGCGGGGGCGATCGCCCCCGGATTGGTCACGGTCGGATTCGGCACCGCGACGGTGGCGATCCCCGCCGCCAGCGCCGCCGCCACACCGGTCGGGGAATCTTCAATAGCCACGCAATCGGCGGCTTCCAGCCCCAGCTTCGCCGCGCCGATCAGGTAGGCGTCCGGCTCGGGTTTGCCCCGTTGGACCTCGTCGCCGGACACGATCACGGCGAAGGTTCCCGGCACCAGTCCCGCCACGGCCGTGGTGAAACGCCGCCAGGACATTGACACCAACGCGCAAGCCAGGCCGGCCTCGCGGCATTCGGCCAGAGCCCGCAGGATGCCCGGCCGCCACGGCCGGGTGGCGACCACCCGTTCCGCCACGAACTCGATCAATGTGGCGATCAGGTCTGTCGGGTCAAGCGGGACGCCCGCGTCCCGAAGCACGGCCGCCGTGTGCTTGAGGTCCGAGCCGACCAACGCGACGGCCTGGTCCACGGACCAGGTCCCGCCGTAACGCTCGACCAGCATTGTCTCCGCCGCGAACCAGGCCGGCTCCGAGTCCACCACCGTGCCGTCCAAGTCCCAGAGGACCCCCCGAAGCGGCCGCCCGTCGTTTCCGGGCCCCTCCCCCGGCGCCACGGGATCGGTTCTGACAAGTGGCGCGGTGCTGGTCATCGGGTCTTCCTGACGTTGAAGTAGGTGGCTTGCGGATGGTGGAACACCAAAGCGTCGGTCGACTGCTCGGGTTCCAAGAGGTCGCCGTCGGTCAGTCTCAGCCCAATTCGGCCGGCGTCCAGCAGGTCGAATAGTATCCGCCGTTGCCCCAGGTCGGGGCAGGCGGGGTAGCCGAACGAGTAGCGCCGTCCCCGTCCGGGCTCCAGCCCCAGTTCGCGGGCGATCCGCCGTTGGGTCGCCTCCGCCAGGGCCTCCGCCAGTTCGACGGAGAACCCGTGCAGTTCCAGGTAGGCGCGGTAGTCGTCCCCGGCGAACAACTTCGCCGTGGCCTCGGTCATCTTCGGCCCTATCGTCACCACCTGCAACGCCAGCACGTCGACCGCCTCCGGGTCCACATAGTCCGCCAAGCAACGCCGGCGGCCCCCGTCCTGGCGCGGGAAGGCGAACCGGGCGCGCTCCTCGGCGTCAGGGCGCGGTTCGCTCAGCACCACCACACTGTCGCCGTCCCGCCGCACGGGGAAGTACCCCCACGCCACCTGCGGAACGGCCAGTCCGTCGCGCCGCGTTTGGCTGACCAGCGCGGCCAGGCGAGGTTCTCCCTGGGTGGCCGCCAACTCCCCCACCGTCAGGCCGCTCAAACCGGCTTTGAGTCCCCACCGCGCCTCGAACAGGGCACGTTTGTCCAGGTGGGGGAGGTAATCCCCCAACGGGATGCCCTTTGCCCGCCGGGCGCCCCAGAACGGCGGCACGGGTATGGCGGCCCGTTCCAGCCGTTCCCCGCCGTCCCCGGCCGCCGATGCCGACGCCCCAGGCCCCGGCACGGGTCCACGTCGGCGCGACACGCCCACGCCCGCCGACGCCGTCGTCCCCGGCCCCGGCCCTGGCACCGGCGCCGAATCACGCCGACCCGACACGCCCTTTCCGGCCACAGGCGGCGACCCGGACGCTCCCGTTGGCCCGCTCCCAGGCCGCGCGTCTGCCCCCGGCGCCGACCGGCCCGGCTGGTCCCCGGTCTGCCCGGCCGCCCCGCCGGCGGGGCGGTCCTCGGCCGGCGGCGCCCCGGACCCGCCCCGGTCGCCTTCGGCCTCTCCGGTCGGTTGGCCGGAGGGCGCCAGCAGGCCGTTCAGCAGCCGCAACCCCTCGAAGGCGTCCTTGGCGTACATCACCCGGCCGGGGAACTCCCCCGCCAGGTCGTTCTCCACGAAGCGCCTGGTCAACGCCGCGCCGCCCAGGATCACCGGCCACCTGTCGGCCACGCCCCGGACTGTCATCTCGGCCAGGTTCTGCCGCATCACCTGCGTGGACTTGACCAGGAGGCCGGACATGCCGATGGCGTCCGCCCCGGACTCCTCGGCGGCCGCGAGCATCTGGCCGATCGACTGCTTGATGCCCAGGTTGCGGACGTTGTAGCCGTTGTTCGACAGCACTATGTCGACCAGGTTCTTGCCGATGTCGTGGACGTCGCCCGCCACTGTGGCGAGCACCACCGTCCCCTTCGGCTCGACCGTCTCCGCCGCCATGTGCGGCTCCAGGTGGGCCACCGCCGCTTTCATGACCTCGGCCGATTGCAAGACGAACGGCAATTGCATCCGGCCCGCGCCGAACAATTCGCCCACCGTCTCCATGGCGGGCAGGAGCTCGTCGTTGATGATCTCCAGCGGGGTGGACCCCTCCGCCAAGGCGGCGTCCAGGTCCTCGTTCAGGCCCGCCCGGTTGCCGCTGATCAGCCGCTCCGCCAGCCGCTCCAACACCGGCAGGTCGGCCAGGGCCGGGCGGTCGGCGGACGCCGCCGTTGCCCCGGCGGTCGCCTCGATCAGGGCCATCAACGGGTCGTAGCCGGGGCGGCGCCGGTCGAAGACCAGGTCCTCCGCCAGGTGGACAACCTCCGCGTCCAACCGGTCCAAAGGCAGAATTCCGCCGGGCCGGATGATCGCCGCGTCCAACCCGGCCTTGACCGCCTGGTCCAGGAAGACCGAGTTGAGCGCCACCCGCGCTGCGGGCGCCAGCCCGAAGGAGACGTTCGACACACCCAGCATCAGGTGGACCGGCGGAAACTCCGCCCGCAGGGCGCTCAGCGCGCCCAGGGTCTCCAAGGCGTCCCGCCGCGTTTCCTCCTGGCCGGTGCCAATGGGGAACGTCAGCGGATCGACCACGATGTCCGCGAGCGCCACGCCTCGCCCCGTCAATTCGCCGATCAGCCGACGCGCCACCGCCACCTTTTCGGCGGCCGTGCGGGCCTGCCCCCCCTCGTCGATGGTCAGCGCCACGACGGCCGCGCCGTGCTCCACGACCAGCGCGGTGATCGCCTCGAACCGCTCGGGGTCCTCGAAGTTGACCGAGTTGACCAGCGAGCGCCCGCCCAAGTGCTCCAACGCCGTCCGGATGACCGCCGGATCGGTCGAGTCGATCATGACCGGCAGCGTCGACGCGGTCGCCAGCGCCCCCGCCACCGCCGCCATGTCAGCCACGCCGTCGCGCCCCACATAGTCCACCGACACGTCCAGAACGTGGGCGCCGGCGGCCGCCTGGCCGCGCGCGATCTGCACGCAGGCGTCCAGGTCGCCGGCCAGCATGGCCTCCCGAAACGCCTTTGACCCGTTCGCGTTGGTCCGCTCCCCGACCGCCAGGTACGTGAGCTCCTGGCTCAACGGCACAGCCTGATAGAGGGAGGCGACAGTCCCGGCGCTCCCCGTCCCGGCGCCTCCCGCCAAGCCGCCGATGCCGTCCGTGCCGCCGCCGATGCCGTCCGCGAGGCCGCCCAACGCCAGGAGACCGCCCGTCCGGCCGCCGACGCGGGCCGAACCGGTTCCGCCGCCGGGCCGGACGGCATCGGGCACGGCGGCGAACCCGTGAGCCCCCAAACGCGCGACGACGGCGGCCAGGTGGGCGGGGGTGGTGCCGCAGCAACCCCCCACCATGGCCAGGCCGTAGTCGCGGACGAACCTTTCCAGCCAATCCGCCAATTCCTCGGGGCTCAGGGCGTACCGCGCCTCCCCGTCCGGGCCGATGGTCGGCAGGCCCGCGTTCGGCATGACGCTGACCGGCACGTCGGCCAGTTCGGCCAGAACGCGGAGGTGCTCGGACATTTCGGCGGGCCCGGTGGCGCAGTTCAGCCCTATTCCGTCCACGCCCAGGCACAGCAGCGAGGCGGCCGCCGCCGGCGTCTCGGTGCCCAGCAGCATGGTGCCGGTCGTCTCAACCGTGAAGTGCACGGTGACGTGCGCGGCGGAGTCCGCGTCCCGCGCGCCCAAGACGGCGGCTTTGGCCTGCAACAGGTCCTGACAGGTCTCGACCAAGATCCGGTCCGCGCCGCCCTCGAGCAGACCGGCCGCTTGGACGGCGTAGCCGCGCCGCAGCTCGGCGAAGGCGGCGTGCCCCAGGGACGGCAGCTTGGAGCCCGGCCCCATCGATCCGAGCACCAGGGCGCGGTGGCCGGACCCGGACGTGGCCGCCTGGTCCACCGCCCGCCGGGCCGCGCGCGCCGCCGCCGCCGCGATCTGCCCGGCCCGGTCCGCCAGGCCGTAATCCTCCAACACCAGCGGGTGCGCGCCGAACGAGTTCGTCTCAAGGGCCTGGCAGCCCACCGCCAGATAGGCGCGGTGCACCGACTCGACCACGTCCGGCCGGGTCACCGAAAGGAAGTCGTGGCAGCCCTCACGCCCCTGGTAGTCGCGGGCGGTCAAACCGGCGCGGAGAAGCTCCGTGCCCATCCCGCCATCCGCCACCAGCACTTCAGCCACGGTGAGCCATTGTAGGCCCGGGCTCTTTTCGCGGCGTGAATCGGAACGCCGGGGAGGCGGCCAAGCCGGGCCGAGCCCGGTAAAGTGAGCGGGTGTCCACAGCGATTGCCGCCTTTGCCGGGTGGAATGACGCCGGCTCGGCGGCCACCGACGCCTTGGCCTTTCTGGTCCACGCCCTCGACGGGGAGATGGTCGCCTCAATCGATCCGGAGGAATACTGCGACTTCCAGGTCAACCGCCCCCGGGTCCAGCTCACCCCGACCGGCCGGCGCGAACTCGTCTGGCCGTCCACCGACTTCTGGACCGCCGAATCGTCGAAAGGCGAGCCGCTGATGCTGGTCCGGGGCGTGGAGCCGTCCTTTCACTGGCAGACCTTCACCGAGGACGTGATGGAGCAGTTGGCGGACTGGGGGATCGACCGGTTGGTGATGGTGGGGGCGTTGCTGGCGGACGTGCCGCACACCAGGCCCATCCCGGTGCAGCTGACCTCCGAGTCGCGGGACGTGCGGCGACGGCTGGGAGCCGAGAAACCCACCTACGAGGGGCCCACGGGGATCGTGTCGGTGCTGGAACAAGCCGCCGCGCAGACCTACGGGATCGAGTCGATGGCGCTGTGGGCGCCCGTGCCCCATTACGTCGCCAACCCGCCCTCGCCGAAGGCCGAATTGGCGTTGGTCGCCAAGCTGGCGGAGATCTCGGACCTGGAGGGCCTGCCCACGGCCGAGTTGGCGGATGAGGCGCGGGCCTGGGCCGAGGGAGTCGACGCGCTGGCGTCCTCCGACCCGGAGATCGCCGGCTACATCGCCTCCTTGGAGGCGGCCAACGACGTGCTCGAATCCCCGGCCGCCTCCGGCGAGGCGCTGGCCAAGGAATTCGAACGCTACCTAAGGCGGCGCGGCGACCAGTAGAACGCGGTCAGTAGAGCTTGATGCCCAGGAGGGCGTCGATCGCCCGGCGCAGGTCTGCAGCCGCGTAAGGCGACCGGTCGCGGGCCAGCGGGGCGGCGTTGACCCACTCGTCCACGGCCGCGATGGCGCTGACCGTGTCCAGGTCGTCGGCCAGCGCGGTCCGGATCTTCGCGATCGCGTCAGCCGACTGGCCTTGCGGCTTGACGGAGCCGATGGTCTCCCGCCAGCGGCTCAGGCGCGCCTCGGCCAAAGCCACCTCCCGCCCGCGCCACTCCCAGTCCTCCCGGTAGTGATGGCTGATCAGCGCCAGCCGCAGGGCGGCCGGGTTGACGCCGCGTTCCAGCAAGTCCGACACGAACACCAGGTTCCCCAGGGACTTGGACATCTTCTGCCCGTCGTAATGGACCATGCCCGTGTGCATGGTAAGCCGCACGGGCTGCTCCAGGCCCGTGATGGCCCGCGAATGCGAGACGGACAACTCGTGGTGCGGGAAGATCAGGTCGGTTCCGCCGCCCAGCACGTCGAACGGCTGCTCCAGTTCGTCGGAAGCGATCACGGCGCATTCGATGTGCCAGCCCGGCCTGCCGCGCCCCAGTGTGCGCCCGTCCCAGGAAGGCTCGCCTTCCCTGGCCGCCCGCCAAAGCAACGGGTCCAGGCGATTCCTCTTCCCGACCCGGTCCGGGTCGCCGCCGCGTTCCGCGAAAAGGCGGTCCTGCGTCTCCGGGCCGAGCCGGGACAAGCTGCCGACTTCCGGATCGGCCGACAAGTCGGCGTAGACGTCGCCCAAGTTGGAGGCCCCCGAGCCGGGCACCGGAACCCGGTAGGCCTGGCCCGCGTCGATCATACGCTCGACCGCCGCGACGATCTCCGGGACCGATTCGACCACGCCCCGGTACGCGTCCGGCGGGATCACCCGCAGGGCGGCCATGTCGGTCTTGTAAAGGGCGGTCTGGCTGGCGGCGATCCGCCACCATTCCTTGCCGGTGGCGCGGGCTCGCTCCAACAGCGGATCGTCCACATCCGTCAGGCCCTGGGCGTAACGGACGCTCACCCCCAGATCGCGCCAAGCCCTGATCAAAAGGTCGAAGGCGAGGTATGTGAACGCGTGCCCCAAATGGGTCGAATCGTAAGGCGTGATGCCGCAAACGTAAATGCTCGCCCGTTCCGAAACCACGCTCGGCTGCAACGTCCCCGTGATGTCGTCATGGATTAGCGGAACCTCGCCCGTGCCTGGGATCACGCTGACTATGGGGCCGGTCCAGGGGTGCACTTAGCTAGGGTACAAGACGCCCGTCGCGAGGAGGGCGATCACCGCCAGCCCCAAGGCCACGCGGTAGTACACAAAAGGCTTATAGGAGTAAGTCGAGACGATCTTCAAGAACGCGATGATCACCAGGTAGCCAACCGCGAACGCCGTCACACCCGCCGCCAGCGTGTTGCCCCAGCCCGCCGCGAGGGCCGTCTTGTCCTCCAGCGCCTTGGCCAACTCCAACACTCCCGCGCCGAACACCGCCGGCATGGCCAGCAGGAACGAGTACCGGGCGGCGGCCTCCCGCGAGTAGCCCATCGCCAGCCCGGCGGTGATGGTGCCGCCAGACCTGGAAACGCCCGGGATCAGCGCCAACGCCTGGGCCAGCCCGTAGAACACGCCGTCGCGGACACCGATGCCGTCCAAGGACTTTGGCCGCACCCGCGCCGCCCGCCGGCCCGCGTACACGTCCGCCGCCCCCAGCAGCAATCCGAAGCCGATCAAAGTGGCGCCGGTGATGTAAAGGTTCCGCAGGTGGGTCTCGATCGAATCCTGGAACAAGAACCCCAGCACCACTATGGGCACGGAGCCGATGATTATCAGCCAGCCCATGCGGGCGTCCTGGTCAATGGGCTTGCCGCCCTGCCTCCAAGACAGCGTCCACGAGCGGATGATCGCCCAGACCTCGCGCCGGAAGTAAACCAGGACGGCCAGTTCGGTGCCGATCTGGATGATCGCCGTGAACGCCGCCCCCGGATCCACCGCCGAGGGCAGAAACTCTCCGAGGATCCGCAAATGCGCGGAAGACGAAATCGGAAGGAACTCTGTCAGCCCTTGCACAAGGCCCAAGATCAGGGCTTCCCACAAACTCACCCGCCCAACTATAGGCTGGTCGCCGTGGAATACCGGAACGTCGGCCGGAGCGGCCTGAAGGTCTCAACGATCGGTTTGGGCACCATGACCTGGGGTCGCGACACGGACGAGATGGACGCGGCCGACCAGTTGGCCGAGTTCACCGGGGCGGGCGGGACCCTGATCGACACGGCCGCCTCCTACGGGGACGGCGCGGCCGAGGAGTTGCTGGGATCCCTCATGCGCTCTGGGCTGGCGGACCGCGACGAGGTGGTCATCTGCACCAAGGCGGGCTCGAGGCTGCGGGGGCAGCACTTTCAGACGGACGCCTCGCGCGGCAACCTGATCGACAACCTGGTCGAATCGCTGCGCCGGCTCGGCACGGACCATGTGGACTTGTGGCTGGTCCAGCGGCCGGACCCCGACGTGCGGTTGGAGGAGACCCTCGGGGCGCTGCAATGGGCGGTCGCCTCCGGCAAAGCCCGCTACATCGGCCTGTCGAACTACCCCGCCTGGGTGACAGCGCGGGCCCAAACCCTGGTCGAGGCGGGCGGGCTCGGCGCCGGCCTGGCGGCGGTCGAGGCGGAATACTCCCTCCTCAACCGCCAGTTGGAGGACGAACTGCTCCCGGCGGCATCGTCGCTCGGTTTGGGGCTTCTCGCCTGGAGCCCGCTGGGCCGGGGCGTCCTGACCGGCAAATACCGCCACGGCGTCCCGGCGGACTCCCGCGCCGCCTCGCCGCACCTGCGCGGCTTTGTCACCCCCTACTTGTCAAGCGCGGCGGCAGCCGTCGTGGAGGCGGTGGCGACCGCGGCGGACGGGCTGGGGGTGGCCCCGCTCGACGTGGCGTTGGCCTGGGTGCGCGGGCGGGCGGGCGTGGCGAGCGCGATCCTGGGGGCGCGCACCGCCGCGCAGCTTCACACCAGCTTGGTGGGGGCGGACCTGGAACTCCCCGCGGAGATCGTCGAAGCCTTGGACGAGGTCAGCGGCTAGAACTCTTCCGGGTCGATCTCCGCCAGGACTTCCTCGTCCACAAGGTCGTCCTCGTCGTCGTCATAGACCAAGAACGCGGCGTCAACGCCATAGGCGTCGTACAACGCGTCATCGTAGGCTTCGAAAGCCTCGATCAGTTGGCGGTAGGCCGCCAGGTAGGCCGGATCCTCGTCCCCGCGGCCGGTCGCCGCCGCCTCAAAATGGCGCTCCAACGCGGCGATCAGGTGTTCCAGGGCCGTGCGAGGTTCGGCATTCATGCATTCGACGTTACCCGGTTTGAGTCTTCATTACCATTGAGCACGATGAACGACTCCTGGCTGGCGCGCGGCGGCTCCTACGAATACCGCGTGGTGACCGTCCCCGCCCACATGACTTCGACCGCCGCGCGCGAGCTGATCGCCCACCAGGCCGAATACGGCCGCTGGGAAATGGCCAAGTCGGCGCGCTACTGGGGCGGGGCCAAACGGGTCTGGCTCCGCCGCAAGACACTCCGGGTCGAATCGACCCTGTGGGGTTGAGCCACCGCAACTCAACGTAGGGTTGATGGCCATGAGCCCCGACCCGAATTGGCGCCGCCCCGTCGCCTTGTTCCTGGCCGGCCAAACCGTCTCCCTGTTCGGGTCCGCGGTGGTGGGGTACGCGGTGATCTGGTTCATCGCCATCGACACCGCCTCGGCTTGGAGCTACGCCCTGCTCTCTTTGGCGGCCATTCTGCCGCAGGGGCTGGTGACGCTGCCCGCCGGGGTCTGGGCGGACCGCTATTCACGCAAGAAGCTGGTGATCTTCTCAGACGCCGGAATAGCCTTGGTGACCTTGGCGTTGACCGCCTCCTTCTGGCTGGGCCACCGCCAGCTTTGGGTGATCGGCGCGGCGCTGCTCCTGCGCTCGCTGGGCGCCGGGGTGCAAACCCCCGCCCAGACCGCCATCCTGCCGCAGTTGACCCCCGCCCGCCACCTGCTGCGGGTCAACGCGGTCAACGCCGGCATCCAATCCGCCTGCTACCTGGTGGCCCCCGCGCTGGCGGCCGTCCTCCTGAGCGTCTGGGACTTGGCCTGGATCCTGGCCCTTGACGTGGTCACCGCCGCTATCGCGATCGGGATCCTGGCCGGGCTGCGCGTGCCCCGGCCGCCGGGCGCGGACCAGGCGCGGCGGCACATCTTGCACGACATGCTCGCCGGGGTCGGGATCATCCGCCGAAGGGCGGTGCTGTTGCGGACTTTCTGGCTGGGACTGGTCGGCTACGTGCTGATCATGCCCGCCGCGCAAATGGCGCCGATCGTGGTGGTCAAGCTGTTCGGCGGCGAACCCTGGATGCTCGCGGGAGTGGAGGTGTCCTACTCCGTCGGGATGGTGGCCGGCACCGCGGCCCTGGCCGCCTGGGGCGGACTGAAGAACCGCATGACCATGATGCTCGCGGCCTGCGCCATGTGGGGCCTGTTCACCGCCGCCCAGGCCGCCTCCCCCTCGGCGTGGGTCTACATCATCCTCTGGGCGGCCTTCGGCCTGGTGGGGCCGGGGCTCACCACCACCTCGATGACCGTGGTCCAAGAGCACAGCCCGCCCGAGGCGCTGGGACGGGTGACGGCGTTGTTCAACACCGTCTTCGTGTTCACAACGCCGCTGGCGCTACTGGTGATCGCCCCGTTGATGGACCTCCCGCAGGCCCCCGTGCGCCCGATCCTCCTGGTCAGCGGCCTGCTCGCGGCCGCCGCGACGGCGCTCCTCGCCGTCCGCGCGCCGAAGGCCCCGCGCCCCGCCGAGCCGGAGCGGCGCGGCTAGCTGCGAGACAAGAAGTCGGCCAGGACCCCCGCGCCCCAGCGCAGCGACTCGACGGGGACGCGCTCGTCCACGCCGTGGAACATGGCGGTGAAGTCGAGGCTGGGCGGCAGGCGCAACGGCGCGAAGCCGTAGGACTTGATCCCCAGGCGGGCCAGGGCTTTGCCGTCGGTGCCGCCCGCGAGCATGTAGGGGAGGACCACCGCATCCGGGTCCGCGTCGAGCAGGGACTGCCTCATCGCGGCGACCAGTGGCGCGTCGAGCGGCGCCTCCAAGGCGATGTCCTCGTTGATCGGCTCGACCCTGACCGCCGGCCCGGCCAGCTTTTCCACGACGGCCCGAGCCGATTCGGCGTCCCCGGGCAGCGGTCGCATGTCCACCGTCGCCGCCGCCGTCCGGGGAACCACGTTCACCTTTGAGCCCGCGGCCAGCGAGGTCAAGTTCAGGCCGGTGGCCGTCGAAGCGCCCACAAACCGTTTGGCCGGCCCGAACGCCTCGACAATGGCCGCTACCGACTGCGGGTCGGCCGGGTCGAACCGCAGTCCGGCCAGTCCCGCCGCGCCCTCGAACAGCGCCTTCACCGTGGGGGTCAGCCGCATGGGCCAGGGCTGCGCGGCGATTCGGGCGAGCGCGTCAACCAGGTTGCGCACGGCGTTGTCCTGGTTGACGGCGCTGCCGTGGCCGGGCGTCCCCTCCGCGACCAGCCGCAGCCAGGCGATCCCCTTCTCGGCGGTCTGCAGCAGATAGGCCCGCCGCCCGCCCAACTCCACGGAAAACCCGCCCACCTCGGACACCGCCTCGGTGGCGCCCGCGAACAACTCCGGGTGGTTCGCCACCAGCCAGTGGCTCCCCAGGCGGCCGCCCGCCTCCTCGTCGGCGAAGAAGCAGAGCACAATGTCGCGCGGCGGCTTGATCCCCTGACGCGCCCACCAGCCCACCACCGCCAGGATCATTCCGTCCATGTCTTTCATGTCGACCGCGCCGCGGCCCCAGATCAGGCCGTCCCTGATCTCGGCCCCGAACGGGTCGGCGGTCCACTCGGCCGGGTCGGCCGGGACAACGTCCAGGTGGCCGTGCAGCACCAGCGCCGGACGGTCCGGATCCCGCCCCTCCAATCGCAGCGCCACCGAGCCCCGTTTCGGCTCCGACTCGAAGTACGTCGGCTCATGGCCCCAGTCCTGCAGCAGGCCCATGACGTACTCGGCGGCCTGGCGCTCGCCGACAGAGCGGTCGTCGCCCGTGTTGGTGGTGTCAAACCGGATGAGGTCGCGGGCGATCCGCACGGCATCGTCAGCGAGAGACTTGTGCATCCCCCAAAGCTAGCCCACGCGGGGACGACCTGCCCCACTCGGTCAAGGTTTGGTCCGCCGGCCAGTCGCCGGACCGGTCCGGCCCCGTTGGCCGGGCGGTCCTGATACCCTCGTCTAGCTGCCGCATCAGCCCACGAAACAGGAGTCGCTGTTGGCGCCAAGCCGTGCCGTTGTCAAGATTGTTCTCGCCTTGCTCGGGGTGGTTCCCGGAATCACCGTGTCGCTGGCCAACCTGGATGTGCCGCCCTTTGTCGGCCTGGCCGTTTTCGGCCTGGCCATTTGGTGCGCCGCAACCTTGTTGGGTTGGGCCGCGGAGACCGCCGAGCTGGACATCACCGGGGCGTTCGCCATGGCCTTGTTAGCAATAGTGGCGATCCTCCCCGAATACGCCGTGGACGTGACCCTGGCCTTCAAAGCGGGCACCGACCAGTCCTATGAGGCCCTCGCCTCCGCCAACATGAACGGCGCCACCCGGCTCTTGATCGGCCTGGCCCTGCCATTGGTCGTGCTGGTCGGAATCCGGTCGCGCCGCCGCCGCGCGCGCCGCCTGGCCGCCAATCCCGGCACCGCGAACGGCCAGGCCGATCCGGGGGGCGCCGACCTGGGCCGGAGGGCCTTCTTCGACGTGTTGCCCATCCCGGCCGAACACTACTCGGTCATGTTCTTCCTGGTCGTGGCCGCCGCTTTGGGATGTGTCGCGCCGCTCACGGAACAGGTCCACGCCGCCCTCGGGGCGGTCCTGATCGTGGTGTTCGCCGTTTTCCTCTGGCACACGTCGCGCGGCGAAGTCGGAGAGCCGGACCTGGTCGGCGTGTCGGCCTTCCTCGGCACGCAGCCCAAGGTCCGCCGGCGTCTCCTGGTGATCGGCTTCTTTGCGATCGCGGCGGGCACCATCGCCGTGGGCGCGGAACCGTTTGTCGAGTCGCTGATTGAATCGGGGCGCGCACTGAACGTGAACGAGGCGCTGCTGATCCAATGGCTGGCACCGCTCGCCTCGGAGGCGCCGGAGTTCATCATCGCCTTGACTTTGGCCGCCCGCCACAAGGCCTGGGCGGCCGTCGGCATGCTGCTGACCTCCATGGTCAACCAGTGGGCGGCGCTGGTCGGCTCGCTGCCGTTCGCCTTCAAACTGGGCGGCGGCACCTGGTCGCTGCCCTTGGACGCCCGCCAGGTCGAGGAGTTCGCGCTCACCGGCTCCGTCACCGCCGTGGCGGTGGCTTTGCTGCTCAGCCGGCGCATCCCGGCGTGGGGCGCCTGGTTCATGCTGGCGGTATTCGCGGCCGAATTCGCTTTGCCGGACGAACACGCCCGCCTGGTGCTGGCAGCCGTCAACGGGGTCGCCGCCGCGGCCTTGCTGGTGGCTAACGCCCGCTGCCTGCCGGCCTTGTTCGCGGAGCCGTTCCGCCGGTCCGGTCAGAGCGGGGAGTAACCCCGTCGGTCGGCTCGGCGTGGCTCCGTCAGCCCATGGCCACGTAGTAGGGAAGGCCCTCCGGCATGGGGTTGATCGTCACCAAGTCGGACTGGACCAGCGCGTCGTAATAGGCGGACTCGGCCTGAGAGGTGGTTGAGTCGGTCAGGTCGGCGGCCATCTTCTCCCTCAAATTGGCGGGAACCAGGGAGAGGTCGACCGTGCCGGAGGACGGCAGGGCGTAATCATCGGTGACTTTGAGCACAAAGAAGGCCGAGCCGGTGTCGATCACGTCGCTCACGTCGCCAACCGTCATTGTCTCCAGCGCCGCGACGCACTCCTCCGACAGGGTCTCGGCCACACCCCAACCCATGTCGCCGCCGGCGTCCATGGTCCCGGACGAGTTGTACTCGTCCGCGACCGCGGCGAAATCCTCGCCGGCGCGAATGCGCGTGAGCGCCGCGTCGGCTTTGACGCGGGCCGCCTCGGCGTCATCGCCGCCGTCGGTGCCATAAGGCAGGTAGATCCCGGAGAGCCGCTTGCCCGCGTAGGAGGCGGCGTTCTCGCTGACGTACGCGTCGATCTCATCCGCAGTCGGATCGGCCGCGTCGACATTGGCGGCCATCAGCTCCTCGTAGACGTCGGTGGCTTTCAACTGCACCACATAGGCGGCCTCGTCGCGGTAGCCGTTGTCGGCCAGCCACTGGTCCCAGCCGTCGGCGCCAGCCGACTCCTTCTGCTCTTCGAGCTGCGTTTGGACGCTCGCCTCGTCAACCGCGATCCCCGACTCCTCGGCGGCGTTGACAATGACCAGCGGCAAGGCGTAGACGTTGCGTATGACCGCCTCGCGCAAGCTCTCAGGGGTCCAGCTGTTCGATTCGAGATAGGACACCCAGTCCGCGTCGCTCATCGTCTCGCCGGTGGAGGAGTCGACCCGCATGTTGACTTCGATGTACTGGGTGACCTCGCTTTCCATGATCTCCGTGTCGCCGATGGTGGCGGCGACCATCCCCGCCCAGGCGTCTTCGCCCGCCGCGGCCGAGCCGGCCGAGGGGCTCTTCGAAGCCGACGGGGACGGCAGCAGGAACCTGTCGCACAGGATCCCCGCGCCGAAGCCCGCCAGCACCGCGATCACGGAAACGGCCGTGAACGCCTTCTTGGACAGGGGCAAACGCGTTCCCGTTTCCAAGACCTTCCGACTGCCCTTCGTGACTTGCGCCCGGCGCGCCTGGTTGGGTTTCTGGGACATGTTCTCCTCATTCCTGCGGATACGGCGGACACAACGGAGTGCTCGGCGAAGCCAGCCTAACGACGATTCCTGAACACCGCCTGGGAGAAGCCCGTGCTTGGGCGGGCGCTTCACCGGCGGCCTTGGCCGCCTTGGGCCCTAATCCCAGAGCCTCGCCTGGCCGTCCGCGGTCCAGTAGCCGTCGCGGTCGGCCACGTCGGGCGGTAAAATGGTGCCGAACCAGCCGTCGACCGGCTCGCCCCGCAAGACCAGTTGGGAACGCAGGGTGCCCTCGACCCGGAATCCGCACCGCACGGCCAGGCGCCGCGAAGGCCAATTGCCCACGACCGCCTGCCAGATGACCCGGCGCATCCCAAGGTCGCGGAAGGCGTGGGCCACAACCGTGTTCACCGCGTCGGTCGCCAGACCCCTGCCCCGGCAGTCGGCCGCCACCAGGTAGCCCACCTCCACCGACTGGCCGGGCGGATCAGGCTTCAGCCCCACCGAACCCGCCAGGTAGGGCTTGCCGTCCTCGCCGGGGACCCGGATGGCCCAGACGCGGTCCTGGTCCGCGATTTCCCCGTCCCAGCCTTTTTCCGCCGCCCCGGTCGTGTAAATGGCCGCGTCCTCCATCCGGTACGGCACGGGCACCGGCACCCAGCGTTGGATCTCCGGGTCCTGGCAGTAGTCGAACACCCTGCGGGTGTCGGCCGGCTGGAACGGCGTCAACTCGCACAGTTCGCCGACCAGGGAATACGGCTTCATTCCCCCAACCCTAGCCGACCCGTTCAACCCTCCGGCAGGAGCGACTTCAGCCGCGCCGGGGGAAGCGCCGCGCAGGGCCAGACCCCGCCACGCGGCAGCCGGGCGATCAGACCCTTGTCCGCGGTGGCCACCAGGACGGGCCCCTTCCCCGCCTTGGCCGCCGTTTGGGCTTGCGCCACGATCTGGTCGTCGCCCTCGCCCGGCGCGTCCACCACGGCCACGCCTCGGCCTTGCCCGATGCCGCGCGCCTGGCCCTCCACCACCATCACCAGTTCGGGGTACCAACCGTTGGGCGTCTCGGTCCAGATGTTCGCCAGGCCGGTGGCGGCCAGCCCCTCCAGTTCGCCGCGCAGCCTGACCGCCGCCCCCGCCCGGTCCCGCCACCAGCCGTCCGGCCGCGAGCCGACCACGTTGGCCGCGTCCACAATCAGGGTCAGGACGGCTCCGACCAGGGGCCGCAGAACTGGCCAGGCCCGGGCGAAGCCGGGGTGTAGGTTGTGCTCCGCCACCTGGTCCAGCGCCACCCACCGCAATTCGCTGGTCTCCCAGTTCGGCTGGTCAACAAGCGGGTTCGCCCCCGGCGGCGCCTCGGCCGCGAGGGTGGTGTACGCCCAGCCGCCGTGGTCCGCGATCGACCACCAGCGGGGCCTCAGGGTGTCCACCGCCAAGCCGGCCTCCTCGCGGCCCTCGCGCCAAGCCGCCGCCGCCGGGGCCTCGCCGGTCTTGCGGGCGCCGCCCGGCAGCCCCCAGGTGCCGCCGTTGTGGGTGCACGGGCCGCGCAGTTGGAGCAACACCTCGCCGCCCCGGTAGACCAGCAGCCCGGCCGCGCCGAACAAGCCCCAGTGCCGGTTCCCCTCTGAGCCCTCGAACCAGTCGTCGGCTGGATCCGGGGAGGCCTCGCCCCGCGCGTCAGAGCAGTCCACGAACGTATTCGACCACGCCCGGCGCGGCCGCCTCGATCTGCGCCAGGGCCAGTTCAAAGTCCTGTTCGCCGCCGTACCAGGGATCCTCGATGTCCAAGGCGAAGCCAGCGGGCTGATCCGCCATCCCCGGATCGAACTGCCGCATCATCCGCAAGTTCGCCGGATCGGCGCCCCGGCTCGCCAACACCCGGTAATGGTTGTAGGTGGCCGGGAGGATCAGGTCCGTGGTCTCCAACTCCTCCCGCGTGATGCGATGGGCGCGGTGCCCCGGCTCCGGCTCGTAACCGTGCGCGCGCAGCGCCCGCGCCGCCCGCCGGTCGATCGGGTTGCCGTGCTCCTCGGCGGAGACCCCCGACGAGCCCACCTCCACCGAACCGGACAAGGCGGCATCGTCGAACCATGTCCTCAAAACGGCGGCCGCCATGGGCGACCGGCAGATGTTCCCTGTGCAGACGGTCTGAATCGCGAAACGGGTTCGGGCCATAGACTCGATCCTATGCGCAGGTTGTTCAAGGTGATCGGCACGCTCGTCCTGGTTCTGGTGCTGGTCGTGGTGGGATTCTTCGCGGTCGCCACGATCACGGAGTACCGGCCCAAAGCCACCGAACCGGTCGCGATCACCGGCGAGGCGACCCTGCCCGCCCCCTCCCCCGGCGACGAGTTGACCTTGCTGAGCTTCAACATAGGCTACGGCGGCCTGGGCAAGGGGCAGGACTTCTTCATGGACGGCGGGGCCATGGTCCGCCCGGCCGACCGGTCGGTTGTGGAGTCCAACCTGGACGGCATCCTCGCGCAGCTGAAAGCCCTGCCGGCGGACGTGTACTTCCTGCAGGAGGTCGACTTGGACTCCCACCGGTCCTACGGCGTTGACGAGGTCGCCCGCGTCGAAGACGCGCTGGGCGGCGCGGGCGCGTACGCCCCCAACTTTAAGTCGATGTTCACCCCCTATCCGTGGCCGCCCATCGGCAAGGTCGACTCGGGCCTGGTGACGGTCACCGGCCTGGCCGCCAAGGACGCCGTGCGGGAGGCGCTGCCGGTGCCGTTCAAATGGCCGGTGCGGCTGTTCAACTTGAAGCGCTGCCTGTTGGTCGAACGGGTGGCCGTCGAGGGCGGCAAGGACCTGGTGCTGGTCAACCTGCACTTGGAGGCCTACGAAGACGGCAGCGGGCGGGCCGAGCAGATGAGCGAACTGGTCAAACTGGTGCAGGGCGAATACGCCAAGGGCAACTACGTGATCGCGGGCGGCGACTTCAACCAAACCTTCCCCGGAGTGTCCTACCCCAAGGTGTCGGAGAACTGGGTGCCGGGCGAGTTCGACGCCTCGGTGTTCGCGCCGGGCTGGACGGTGGCCCATGACGGGTCGACGCCCACCTCGCGTTTGAACGACGCGCCATGGGACGGGAACAACCAGCTTTACGGGATTGACGGCTTCATCGCCTCGCCGAATGTGGAGGTCAAGGAGGTCCTGACCGTCGACGCGGGCTTCGAGTTCGCCGACCACAACCCGGTCAAGCTGACCGTGGAGTTGCGGGGCTGAGCGTCTCGCGGCCGGCGGTCAGCGGTCGCCCAGCTCGCCGTCCCGTTTGACGGTGGCCGCCACGGCCGCCACCACGGCGGCCGAGAAGCCCCTGTCTTCCAGCACGTTCATCCCGGCCACCGTGGTACCGCCCGGCGAGGAGACCTTGTCGATCAGCTGCCAGGGATGCTCGCCCGTCTGGCGGAGCAGGGCCGCCGAACCGAGGACCGCCTGGGTGGCCGCCGCGCGAGCCTCGTGTTTGGTCATCCCTGCGGCCAGCGCCCCCCTGGCCAGCGCGTCCACGAACAGGAACACCCACGCGGGCGACGCTCCCGCAATCGCCGCGAACGCCGGGAACAGCCGCTCCTCGAGTTTGACCGCCTGGCCGATCGCCGCGAACAGTTGCACCACCGAGTCGATTTGCGAGTCGGTCGCCACGTCGTTGCCGGTCACCGCCGACATGCCCTGGCCCACCGTCACGTTGATGTTCGGCATGACCCGCACCACGGGGACGTTCGGCCCCAGCCAGCCGTCCAGGTGCTTCAGGGTGATCCCGGCCGCGATCGACACGACCAGCGGCGCCTTGGCCACGATTTGGCCGCCGACCTGTTCCAGCACGCTCGGAACGTACTGCGGCTTGACCGCCAACACGACCACGTCCGATGCCGCCACGACCTCCTCGTTGCCGGCGAACGCCGCGATCCCGGTGCGTTTGGCCAGGTCTTTGACCTTGCGGTCGTCCGGGTCATGCGCCGCGATCGCGTCCGCGCCGACCAGCCCGCTGGCGATGATCCCCTCGATGATGGCGCCGGCCATGTTCCCCGCGCCGATAAACCCGATCTTCATGGTCCAAGGTTAGGCCCTCCGCGCGGGCGCCCCCGCGCTCGGCGTGGTGAAATAGACGGCGTGGACAAGGCGCGCGTGGACTCCTGGCTGTGGGCGGTCAGGCTGTTCAAGTCGCGGTCGCTGGCGGCGGCGGCCTGCAAGGCCGGGCACGTCCGCGTGCGGGGCGAAAAGGCCAAACCCTCCCAGCCGGTCGCCCCCGGGGACGAGGTCCACGTCCGGGGCGGCCCCCGCGAACGCATTGTGATTGTGGTCAAACCGCTGGTCAAACGCGTGAGCGCGGGCTTGGCCGCCGAGGCTTACGAGGACCATTCGCCTCCTCCCCCGCCGCGCTCCACAGCAGCCGCCCCGGTCGCGATCCGCGAACGCGGGAGCGGCCGCCCCACCAAGGCCGAACGCCGCCAACTAGACCGCCTCCGCGGCCGCCCCTCAACCTGACCGGCCGCCGCCGGACTTGCGACAGGGCCCGGGGTCACTCGGGTTTGCCGCCCGAAAGGTACTGTTCTATTGCCGCCTCCAGTTTGCCGACGTCCGCTTGGTGTTCGGCGATGTAGCTCTCCTGGAGCTCGTAGATGATCTGGGTGTACCGGTCGACGTAGTCGGTCTCCTGGCGGCACTTGAAATCCAGGACGGCGATGTCGCGTTCCACCTGGGAGCCGACCAAAGATCGCTGATCCTCCGGTATGGCCTCCGTCCCAACGACTCCGTCGTAGACGAACACCGACCCCTCCCGTGACGTGGCCGCCGCCAGGCTGAACATGCCCATCGGCTGAGCGGAGAAGTCAGTGGCCCCGAACCAGTCGCCAATCAATCCGCGTTGGTCAAGCTCAGCCAGGCAGGATCCGTATTCGGCCATCAGGCGCTGGTAGTCGTGGTTTGCCCACAACGTCCCCTCAGCGCCACCGTCGTCAACCACGACCTCCCTGGTTTCGAAGTCGAATGCGACATCCGGACCGCCCATCACTGCCCACATAGAGTCCAGGGTGTCCAGGAACAACAGTTCTTCTGGCTCAGGCACGGCGACTCGGGCACTGGCGCGGGCGGTGCAATTGTCCGGATCGTCGATCTGATGGAAGTCCTCCTCGTAGCCGTACAGCGCCAAGTTGTAAGCCCGTCGGCCCGACGCCGAGAGCGACTCCGCGTAGGCGATGTTTTTGTCGCTGATAGGACTCTCAAACTGATCGTCACCGATGTACTCGCCAGCGCTGATAACCCCATAGCCGACCCGCTCAGTCTCCTCAAGCGTCTCGGGAAGCCACGGAACATCCAACGTGTTTCCTTGGGGATAAACGTCTCGGGCGTACTCTTCGCCATCATCAGACTCAAACGGCCTGGGGACGTACTGGAATCCGGCCTCCTTCATGCACGCCGCGACCACTTCCTCATATTGGTCTTGGTATAGCCGGTTGGCTGTCGCTTGCCGCTCCACCGAGGCGGCCATCACGCTTCGAGCCGCGTCGAAGTACTTCGAGTAAGGCAACTCCACCGGCGACTCGATCTGCTCGCGCGCCTTCGGCAACTCCGCCCCGGACGCGTCCACCGGCGCAGGTGCCGCACTCCCGGAGGGCTCATTTGAGACCTCCGGGGAGGGGCCGGCCACCGGCCCCTCCCCGGTGCACGCTGACAGAATCAGCACCGCCACTAACCCGGCGCCAATACCGGCTCGCCGTGCGATCTTGGCGACGGACTTAGGCGACCGGCGCATGGCAATCTTGGTGCTCCAAAGACGAGGTGCGGTTAGCCGGGACGGTGAGGTAAACCAAAGGTCGCGGAACACGAGTGACTCAAACAGGAATCCCTCCGATTCGGGTTCGCGGGCCGGGCGTCATTGGATCAGCAAGGGTTCGGTGTCCGAGGGGGGACTTGAACCCCCATGCCCCGTAAAGGGCACTAGCACCTCAAGCTAGCGCGTCTGCCTATTCCGCCACTCGGACTGGTAGCCAAGACAAGATACC